>JANWWN010000024.1 GCA_025055435.1 Cyclobacteriaceae bacterium
GCCATTTGCGCCACATGGATACCAAAGCTGTGCTCGCTGCCGCCTTCTTTCAGCTTACGCATGAAAATAATTTTATCACCGGCTTCTTTTACGCTGACATTGAAATTTTTAACGCGTACAAAGTCCTCAGCAAGCTGATTGAGCTCGTGGTAGTGTGTGGCAAACAAGGTGCGCGGACGGTAGTGCGGATGTTCGTGCAGGTATTCCACAATAGCCCACGCAATGGAAACGCCATCGTAGGTTGACGTGCCGCGTCCGATTTCATCCATCAGAATTAAACTCCGTTCACTTAAGTTATTCAGGATGCTGGCCGTTTCGATCATCTCTACCATGAAGGTGGATTCACCGCGCGACAGGTTATCGGACGCACCCACGCGGGTAAATATTTTATCCACCAGCCCGATGGTGGCTGCATCGGCCGGAACAAAACAACCTATTTGCGCCATCAACACAATCAAAGCCGTTTGACGCAACAAAGCCGATTTGCCGGCCATATTCGGGCCTGTGATGACGAGTATCTGCTGTTTTTCCGTATCCAGAAAAACATCGTTGGGCACATAGGGCTCTCCGGGCGGCAGTTGCTTTTCAATAACCGGGTGTCGGCCGTTGCGAATGTCTATCACCAGCGAGTCGTTGATGACCGGACGAACATACCGGTTGGTTCGCGCTGCTTCGGCAAAACTCAACAGGCAGTCGAGTACAGCCACGGTGCGCGCATTTTGCTGAATATGCTGAATAAAATCGGATGCAAACTGAACCAACTCCCGAAAGAGTTGCTGTTCGATGATGAGCAGTCTTTCTTCTGCATGCAGAATCTTTTCTTCGTAAGCTTTCAGCTCTTCGGTAATGTACCGCTCGGCATTTACCAGGGTTTGCTTCCGTATCCAGTCGGCCGGAACCTTGTTCTTATGCGCGTTACTTACTTCCAGGTAATACCCGAAAACCTTATTATAGGATATTTTCAGCGAGGCGATGCCCGTGCGCTCCGCCTCGCGCTTTTGTATCTGAACCAGATAATCTTTACCCGAGTAAGCCAGTTTTCGCAGCTCGTCCAGTTCACTATGTACGCCATCGTTAATGATATTGCCCTGGTTGACGGTTGGCGGTGCATCGGAACGCAGCACTTGTTGTATACGTGCAGTAAGTTCCTGGCAATCGCGAAGCTGCGCAGCCAGCTCCGCAAGAACCGTATTATTCCTCTCCGTCAAGAAGCGTTGCAGCGGTGTTATGCGCAACAGTGATTTGTTCAGTTGCGCCAGTTCACGCGGGCTCACACGGCCGGCGGCAACTTTGGCGGCAAGTCGTTCCAGATCGCCGATGTGCTTCAATTCATTCTTTATATTTTCTGATAGTGTGTCATCGGCCGCTAACGCCTCCACTGTTTCCAACCGTTTGTTGATTTCTGCAATGTTTTTTAACGGCAGTACCACCCAGCGGCGCAACAACCGTCCGCCCATAGGTGTAACGGTGCGATCGAGAACCTGAATCAGCGGCACGCCGCCTTCAAAGGGCGTGTGCAGCAGTTCCAGGTTACGTACTGTAAACTTATCCAGCCATACATAGTGTTCCTCTTCAATACGGGTAAGTGAGATAATGTGGGTGTTATGATGGTGTTCGGTTGTTTCAAGGTAATGCAGTACAGCTCCTGCGGCAATCACTGCTTCGGGCATCCCTTCCACACCAAAGCCGCGCAACGTGCTTACATTAAACTGGTGCAACAGTTTTTCTTCGGCAAAATCATAGGCATATACCCAGTCGTCTAAGGCAAAAGCCGGCGTTTTTGTGTCCAGTTTGCCATTCAATGCGTTACGTTGTGCTTTGTTGTACAGCACTTCGGCCGGAGCAAAACTTTGCAACAACTTCAGGATGTATGTTTCAGTGCCTTGCGCAACCAGAAACTCACCGGTGCTGATGTCGAGAAGGGCTAAACCCCACTGCTTTCCGGCATGCACGGAAGCAAGGAAATTATTCTGCCGGGTTTCGAGTACGTTGTCGTTAAATGAAACACCGGGCGTAACCAGTTCGGTAACACCGCGCTTAACAATGCCTTTTACAAAACGTGGATCTTCGAGTTGGTCGCAAATCGCAACGCGGTAGCCGGCGCGCACCAGCCTGGGCAGGTAGGTATCGAGAGCGTGATGCGGGAAACCGGCCAGCTCCACTTCGGAGGCTGAACCATTGCCACGTTTGGTTAACACGATATCCAGAACGCGTGCGGTTATGACCGCATCCTCTCCGAATGTTTCATAAAAATCGCCCACGCGGAACAGCAGCAATGCACCGGGATACTTCGCCTTTATGGCGTTGTATTGCTTCATCAGCGGCGTTTCGGCAGTGGTTGCGGCCATGAAGGCAAAGATACGGCCACACAGCCGAGTTTAAATCCGGCCGGAAAAGATTTCGGTTTCAGGCAAAAAGCAGGAAAGCCAGGCCGGCAAGCGCGAGGCTCAAGTGTACAAACAGCCAGACCTTTTGCCAGGTTGGCCGTTCGCTCCAGTTGCTGCTATGTTCGAAGGGACTGAGCCCAAGGGCGATGGCCAGCAGACAAACAGACATTTCGCTTTCCTTGGAAAAGAAGAGATATACTGCCGTAACAACGAGTATGGCATATATAAATCCGGAAATAATTCCGCTTGAACTTAATTTTATTTCAGTCATGGTCATACACATTTCATTTTCGATTCGTCCATTTAAAGAATAATGTAATAGGAGTTGCGCGACAACTCCCGTGCATACTTACGCCATTCCAAATTGAATAGAACCGCCGCCTGAGCCATCATTGAACCGGTTTCAGATTGTGGAAGGTTTGAAACAATCCCATCGGATTTTACACACAGGGTACTGCCATTATCCCATTTGTACAATCGCTCCTTTTTTCCACTTCGCGTAAAAGCAAGTGCAGTATCCGAATAAACTAAATACCCTTTCTTTTTTCCCAAGCCTTTTGCATAGGCAACTTCTTTACCTTCCGGAAATTCACGAATAATACAGCGGTTGCCATTTTGCTTCAGTTTAAGAAGCCATTGATTTTCGCCCATGGTTAATACAGCTGTTTTATTCTGGATATCCGGAGTAAGTATGGCTACAGTTTGATTATCCCGCATTAACCTTATTTCACGCAGGGGTTGCTTCCATTCAGCCGGTTGGCCTGCTGATTCTATGACCAGCATAGTAATTGTGGCCAGAATAATAGCGTGCGTTTTCATGCTTTCTGAAGATTTATCAGTAGGTAGCACTACCCGTCTGATATTTACAGCGGCCTGCCTGTTTTTTTACTGTAATTTTCCTGACCTCTATGATACCAACGAATCAGCAAGAGCAGCATGCAGCAGGCATTTACGGAACTGATCCAACAACATCGCGGCATCATCTTCAAGGTGATCAGGCTGTACGTCAATCATCCGGAAGATGAAAAAGACCTGTATCAGGAAATTTTATATCAGGCCTGGAAGTCGTATCCGCGGTTTGATGGCCGCTCAAAGTTCAGTACCTGGCTGTATCGCGTAAGTCTGAACACGGTATTAACCTTCAAACGCAGACCGGCCGTTATCGACCGGGTTGATGACCTGGAAAAGGTTGGCGGTACCACCGAACAGCACGAACATCACGAGGATACAGCCATGCTCTACCGGGCTATCCGTGATTTAAACGAAATAGACCGCATGCTGATAACCCTGCACCTGGACGGCTACGACAATGAGGAAATAGCCGGCATTGCCGGAATAACCAAAAACCATGTTGCCGTGAAGCTGCATCGCATCAAGGAAGCGCTTATTAAAAAACTTAAAAACATGTGATTATGGAACTTTACGAAGTCTGGAAGAAGCTGGAGGCCGAACAACTGCTGAAGCCTATTGATTGGAAGGAAATCAAAAAACCGGAAGATTTTCATTCACGCCACCCCGCATTGAAGCTTCAGCACAGCCTGAAAATCTCCATGGGCTTTGCCATATCGTTCATTTTGCTGTTTGCTTTGCTGATTCCTTTTTTCTCTCCCTGGGAGATTAAATTTTTACTCAGCCTTGTAGTGGCCGGCTACGGATTTTTTCTGTGGATCAACTACCGCACCTATAAGCAGGTTACCGGTATGTTAGGACATGCACTTACCCATTCCGTAAAAGATGCCCTGCAACAGATACACACAGTAGTTTACCGCTCCATTAGGTTTCAGGAAAAGTCATCGGTTTTGTTTTATCCGCTGAGCATCGTTGCGGGCTTCATGGTGGGATTATTTCTCGGTGCACCGGAAAAATTTGAGCAGTCGCTGCAGGGATGGGATACCCTGATACTGTTGGTTATCACCATCCTGATACTCACACCACTTACCTACTATGCAGCGCGCTGGTTGTACCGGCATTCGTACGACAAATACCTGGATGAACTGCAGCTACTTATCCGGGCGTTCGACAATTGAAAATTCAGGCTAATGGTCCTGAGCGGATGTATCAAACCTGAATTGATTAACTTCGCCCGATGCGCAAACTCAAACTGGATGAATTGGGCCGTATTTCGGTTGAAGTATTCAAAGCATCGGAAAAACTTCCGGTGTGTATTGTGCTGGACAACATTCGCTCCCTCCACAATGTAGGTTCGGTATTTCGTACAGCCGATGCCTTCCGCATTCAGAAAATTTTTCTCACCGGCATAACCGGAACTCCGCCACACCGTGAAATTCACAAAACCGCACTGGGTGCCACCGAATCGGTTGACTGGGTTTATATGGAAAAACCGGAGACGGCCGTCAGGCAACTTAAAGAAGAGGGATACACCATCGCTGTTGTTGAACAGACCGATGCAAGCATACCCTTGCAAAATTTTCACATTACCCCGCGACAGAAACTCGCACTGGTTTTCGGCAACGAAATTCATGGCGTAAGCGATGAAGTGATTGCACTGGCTGATGCAGCTCTCGAAGTTCCGCAGTCGGGAACCAAACATTCACTCAACGTTTCGGTGTGTGCAGGCATAGTCGTTTGGGAACTGGTGCGCAAACTGAAATTTGCGGGCGCCAGTTAGCCGTATCATATTTGCAGCATGTCCGAACGTTACAACCAGCGCGGTGTTTCCTCCGGTAAGGAAGAAGTACATCAGGCTATCCGCCGGCTCGACAAAGGACTTTATCCGCGGGCTTTCTGTAAGGTTGTTGAAGATTACCTGGGCGGTGACCCAAATTACTGTACCGTAATGCATGCCGATGGTGCGGGCACCAAATCATCGCTGGCTTACATCTATTGGAAAGAAACAGGCGATTTATCGGTGTGGAAAGGCATTGCCCAGGATGCCATCGTAATGAACACCGATGACCTGCTTTGCGTGGGCGCAACCGAAAACATCCTGTTATCATCCACCATCGGGAGAAATAAAAACCGTATTCCGGGTGAAGTAATATCAGCCATCATCAATGGTACGGAAGAGGTGCTGGAGATGCTGCGCAGCCACGGACTGAACATTCGCAGCACCGGTGGAGAAACTGCCGATGTGGGCGACCTGGTGCGTACCATTATCGTGGACAGCACCGTAACAACCCGGATGAAACGCAGCGAAATAATTGACAACAGCCGCATACAGGCAGGCGATGTAATTGTAGGACTGGCTTCGTTTGGCCAGGCCACCTACGAAACCGAATACAACAGCGGCATGGGCAGCAACGGCCTTACCTCGGCCCGCCATGATTTGCTCAATAAAATGTATGCAGAAAAATACCCGGAGTCGTTCGACCCGCACGTTTCGCCCGACCTGGTTTATACAGGCAAATACCGTGTTACGGATACCGTACCGGGATTTCCGTTGAATGTTGGTAAAATGATACTATCCCCTACGCGCACTTATGCTCCGGTGATGCTGCAGGTATTAAAGGAGCTGCGGTCGCATATTCACGGACTGGTGCACTGCAGCGGAGGCGGACAAACCAAAGTGTTGCATTTCATAGAAAACCTCCATGTAATCAAGGATAATCTTTTTGATGTGCCCCCGTTGTTCAGTCTTATCCAGAATGAGACCAACACCCCATGGACTGAAATGTACAAAGTATTTAACATGGGCCACCGGATGGAAGTGTACCTGAGGGAAGAACACGCACAGCGGGTAATGGATATTGCCGGAAGTTTTGGAATCGGAGCGCAAATAATTGGACGCGTGGAGGTTTCACCGGGCAGGAGGCTGACTATTAAAACCGGGAGCCAGGTGCTGGAATACGGATTGACTGCCGGTTAACCTTGGAAAAATTGCATTTTCGCACTGATTTTACCTTGGAAAAATTGCAAAACAAATTCAAACACAAACTCCCCATCCAGATTCGCTTTAAAGATATTGACCGGATGGGCCATGTAAATAATGCCAACTTTCTTACCTACATCGAGCTGGCCCGGGTAAAGTATTTTGAAGAAGTGGTGCGCATGGACAAAAAGTGGAGTCCGGAAGTCGGCATTATCCTGGCCCGGATCGAAATTGATTATAAGGCTCCGGTGTTTCTGCATGACAACATATCGGTCTATACACGGTGTTCGCGCATAGGCACGAAAAGCATTACATTGGAATGGCAGGTGGTGCGGCAACAACAGGAACACGAGGAAACAGTTGCCGAAGGTATAGCCGTTCTGGTGTGTTACGATTATAAGCACGAAAAAACCATACCCGTTCCCGAGGAACACCGCAAGGCGATTGAACAGTTTGAGAACGCCTGAATTACTCTCCTTTACGCAAAACGAAAGGCGAAAACGAATAACTACGCTGCCGGCTGCCCGATGCCGGTATATCAACCGGAGTGAAGGAGTGATAATTATTTCCCGCCTTTACAAAAAACTGTGCGATGTGGTACGTTCCCGTCTGGTCCCACCGGTTAAGGTTGGCCAGGGTGTATTGACCGTTAAACCGTGCCACAATGCTGTCGTTATTAATCGTGCCTTTTAACGACCTGAACTTTGGCTTAAAGGTGAGCGGATTAGCCGTTCCCGAAAAATAGTTATACCCCACACCATATAATCCGTCCGGGAAGGATGCAGAGCCGTTCCGCATGGTTATCTGTTCAAAAACATTTCCAATCTGTACCGAAGAGGCCACCAACACAAAGTTCGAAGAACCGGGCGGGTCTTCGCGCCATAAAAACAAATCCATATCCACATTACCGGCCTGGCCGTTACCTGCATCCCAGGTTAACTCAATGCGCATCCCCGGCCGCGCATCCTCATCATAATCTTTAACACGAAGTGTGATGGTTCTTTTGCCGCCCAGCCGGGCCGGGCCTGTAATTCCGGTAAGCGTAATAATCAGGGTGTCGCCGGGATCATATACTTCGTCATCAATAACTTTTATATATACTCCGGAGGGTCGCAGTTCGTGTTCAAATTCGTCCGGCTGTAGCGTTCCGCCAAACTCAACTTCGGTTGCTGCACCCTGCGGTAATGAGCGGTTGTATAAAACTGTTGAGCCAAATCCTTCCATTAATGTTCCCGATGTATTGAGAAACTCAATGGTATCCACATCATTATCACTGCCGCAGCCCGAAATCAGGAATAATGAACAAACCAGTAAAACAAAGGGCAATAACCGCATCATGCACCACAAATTAAAGTGCCGCAAAAATAACCAATTCCTTCTTGCCCGCCTGACTGACTGAAAGAGTGCTAAAAAACTTTAAAATTCAAAGCAAACCAATCACGCTTCGAAGCGGCTTTCTGTTCATTCTTAACGCTGTCGGAAATTTTCTTTTGCACCTTACGGATGGATGAGCTGATCATGCCATGGCCCAGTATTTCGTCTTCTTCGATACCCAGTTTTTTCAATAGTTCCACCGTGCGCTCACCCCCAAACTGCATAAACATCGGCTCATCCAAAGCCGAAAGCACGGGCACGTTGTTAAGCTGCATTCGCTTAAAAAACTCCTGCTCCCTTTGCATGAGCGGATAATGCTCTGTCATGATTACCAGCTTAAACCGGATTTGAGCCGGAGTTATTTCGTGGGCGAGAAAAACCGGTGCATCATTACCCAAAATATTTTTCAGGGTTGCTGCTGTATCTTCAAACCAGGCCACGAATATGCAGTTCGGATTCGCTTTTAACATGGCCGCACATGCAGCGTATTTGGCCGAGGAGGTCATCCACACCCGGTCAACTACTTTAACAGAGTCGTCTTTTCTGAAGAAGCCTAACATTTCAGAAAGATAATCTGATTTGTCATTAAGCGCAGCACGGACGATCGAGATAAATTTTCACGGATTGGCTCAACTCTAAAAAATCATGATGCATGCTAAAAGCAAGGCCCACCTAAACAACCATTCAAGACAAAAAAGCGACCTTATTAAAAATTGCCTCAGATCCGGAATTCAGCATTGATTATGTTTGAAATCTATAATCATCCACTTATGCGCACGCTGTTCATTTTATTTATCGCATTCAGTTTCACCGCAATCGGGCAAAAGGGCAAAGCGCCGGTGCCACCGTCAAAAAAACCACTTACGCACGATGTGTACGACAACTGGAAAGAAATATCCTTCCGCGCCCTCACTCCCGATGGCACTTTTGCCGTGTACACCCTTAACCCCCAGGATGGCGACGGAAAAGTGGTGTTTCACAACTTAAGCACGCAGACGCAGGATTCCGTAAAGCGCGCTTCCGACATCGCAATTACCTGGGACGGCCGCCATGCTGTTTTTAAAATCAGGCCGCAGAAAAAACTCGTTGCCGAACTGCGCCGCCAGAAAAAGAAGAAAGAAGACCTGCCGAAAGACTCACTGGGTATTTACTCCTTCTCCACCCGAAAAACCGAAAAGGTTCCCGATGTGCGCTCATTCAAAATTCCGCAAAAGGCCGGCGGATGGCTGGCCTACCAGACTGAACCACCGAAAGAAAGCAAATCGGCTCCGGCCAAACCCGACTCGGCACGCAACGCCGAAAAACCCAGGCCGGTAAAAAAACAAAACGATGAAAACGGTTATACGCTGGTGCTGCGCAACCTGAACACCGGCAGTGAAACCCGGTTCGATTTTGTTAAAGATTATCTGTTCGACAAACAGGGTAACTGCCTGTTGTTCCATACAACGGGCAACGAACCAACAACCAAACCCGGTGTTTACCGCTACGACCTGGCCACCCTTCAGTTACAGTTGCTGCACCAAGCCCACCGTAAACATAAAATCAAGGGTCTTTCGCTGACCGATGACGGGCAGCAGGTTGCTTTCCTGGTTGATGCCGACACCACCAAAGCACTCATCCGGCATTATTCATTGTACCATTGGAAGACGGGTGAGCCGGCAGCAGCAATACGGGCTACCGATAAAACACCGGGCGTGCCGCCGGGATGGCTTATCAGCGAGCATGCCACGCCAGCGTTTTCCAAAGATGGCACCCGGCTCTTTCTGGGTATTGCACCCGAACCGGTAGTTCAGGACACCACGCTGTTGCCGGAAGAAATCGTGAATGTGGAAGTATGGACATGGAAAGATGACTACATATATCCGCAGCAAAATCGCAGGCTGGAAGAAGACCGCAAGCGGTCATATCAGGCTGTCATCCATTTAAACACCAATCGCCTGGTGCAACTGGCCGGTGTGGATATGCCAACCATTGAAGCGGGAAATGAAGGCAATGGGCCGGTAGCGCTCTCGGCCAACGAAACACCCTATCTGGTAATGCGCACCTGGGACACGGACGTGTATAAAGACCTTACGCTGATCAATCTTGCAGATGGTTCACGCGAAATCATCCAAAGAAAAGTAAAAGGCAATGCCCGCCTTTCTCCTGAAGCAAAGTACGTGTTGTGGTACAGCAACCCCGACACATCGTGGTTTTGCCATTCGGTGGCCGGAAAAACTTTAGTGAAACTGAACGAAGGCCTGCGCGTTTCGTTTGGCGATGAAGAAGACGACCATCCCTATTATCCTTCATCTTACGGATTGGCCGGTTTTACAACAAACGATGAAGCCGTATTGGTTTACGACCGGTACGACATCTGGATGTTTGACCCGGAAAATAAAAAGGCTCCGGTTAATCTTACCCAAATCGGCCGGTCGGAAAAAATCCGGTTCCGTTATGTACGGCTCGACCCGGAAGAACGCGCCATTGACACCAGTCAGGATATATACCTCACAGCATTTAATGAAGTCACCCGCCAGTCGGGTTTTTATCGCTATTCGTTTAAAGAACGAAAACTTACCCGGCTGATGTGGGGCGATTACCGGGTGGCTTCGCTGAGTAAGGCCCGGAAAGCCGGTCGATTCCTGTTCACGCGCGAAACATTTCAGGAGTTTCCCGATCTGTGGGTGAGTGATGCTTCGTTTACCGCACCGCGCAAAATTACCAACGCCAACCCGCAAATGAGTCGTTACCGCTGGGGCAGTGTGGAAATCGTTAAATGGACTTCAGCCGATAATATTCCGCTGGAAGGGTTGTTGTATAAACCCGAAGACTTCGATCCGAAAAAGAAATACCCCATGCTGGTGTATTTTTATGAACGTAACTCCGAAAATCTGCATCAGCATTACGCACCGGCGCCCATCCGATCGGCCATTAACTACACCATGTATGTAAGTAACGGTTACCTGGTTTTTGTTCCCGATGTGGTGTACCGCATTGGCTACCCGGGCGAAAGCGCCATGAACTGCATCATGCCCGGCATTACAGCTTTACTGGCAAAGGGTTTTGTTGATGAACAACGCATCGGCATACAGGGTCACAGTTGGGGAGGTTATCAGGTGGCTTATATGATAACACAAACCACATTGTTCCGCGCTGCCGAGGCGGGCGCACCGGTAGTGAACATGATCAGCGCCTATGGCGGGGTGCGCTGGGAAAGCGGACTAAGCCGCATGTTTCAATACGAGCAGTCGCAAAGCCGTATAGGCGGAACGCTATGGGAAAAACCCATGCAATACATTGAAAATTCGCCCATCTTTTTTGCCGATAAGGTACAAACACCCTTGTTGATGATGCATAACGATGCCGATGGGGCAGTCCCCTGGTATCAGGGTATTGAATATTACATGGCGCTGCGCCGGCTGGGTAAGCCGGCATGGATGCTGAACTACAACAACCAGGGGCACGGACTCACACAGCGGCAGGACCGGATTGATTTTGCCAAACGCATGATGCAGTTTTTCGATCATTATCTGAAAGATGCACCCATGCCCGAGTGGATGAAACGCGGCGTGCCCGCGGTGGAAAAAGGCATCAGGCAGGGGATAAATTAAATCCGGAGGAACATGTTCTTCAGGCGTTTGTTTTAACTTTGACGCTAACTCATCATCGAATACCAACAACAAAAACCTTGAACATTTATCTTTCAACCCTGAACCCCTAATGCTATGGCTCAAACAAAACTTGGCGACAACGTGGTAAACACTGCGGGTAACCTGCCGGTGGCCGGCTCATCCGCACCCGACTTCACCTTAACGGGTAATGATCTGAAAGATATCACCCTGAATCAGTTTGCCGGGAAAAAGGTGGTCCTTAACATTTTCCCGAGTATTGACACGGGTGTGTGTGCAGCTTCGGTACGCGAATTCAACAAGCGTGCAGCCGGTTTGCAAAACACCGTGGTTTTGTGCGTGTCGAAAGATTTGCCCTTTGCCATGAAGCGCTTTTGCGGAGCCGAAGGCATAAACAATGTGATTACCGCATCCGATTTTCGCAACCGCGGCTTTGCGAAAGCTTATGGCGTTGAAATGACAGATGGCGCGCTGGCCGGACTGCTGGCACGGGCCGTTGTAGTTATTGACGAACAGGGTAAAGTAAAATACACCCAACTGGTGCCGGCCATTGGCCAGGAGCCTGACTACGATGCCGCTCTCAGGGCATTATAACATTATAGAAGAAAGCTGATTCCCACATGCGTGGGAATCAGTTTCCTGCCACAAAAACTGCGTTACAGAATACCATCTTGCCGTTCTCCCAGAAATTGCGGAACAGCGGATCATCAACAAAATAAATCACACTTCCACGCCCTTTGTCCTGCATTCCAAACACCAGGCGGTCTTCCATGTTGCTGTTGATTTTATAACCGGCAAATCCCTGAACGGGTTTGCTTTTTCCTTTTAATACCCCGGCATTCCATCCTCCCTGAAGGAAGGGAAACAACAACTCATTTGTTTTAAGGGTATAGTACGTGTCGCCCAGGCCAAAGGCCAGCGGATGGGAACTGTCGAGCGTAACACGATAGATGGCACCTGAAATCAGTTCGGATATTTCTTTCCGTTCGGCCTCTGCGTACTTCATCAGCGCATTTTTTTGTTGCTCCTGCTGGGCCTTTTTTTCAGCCTCTTTTTTAGCGTCTTCGCTTGCGTAGCGTTTCAGCGCAAAGCCGTTTTTATCGGCAAACGAATCCAGTGCATTACCGATCAGAATAAGTTTACCTCCCGCCGCTATCCACTCGCTGATGTTTTTCAGGGTTTCATCATTAAACATCGAATATCTTCCATCGGGTACTACCAACACATCGTAGTTGTGCAGACTGACACTACGGAAATACTCCGTCCCGATTTGGGTTACCGGATACTCCAACTCCTGCTCAAAGAAATGCCAGATGGCACCTGCCGACAGCGATGAGGTCTGCTCTCCGGCCAGTATCGCCACCTTGGGTTTTTTTAGAAAAGCAACTGCCGAAGAGCCAAAGTCGCTGCCCTCTTCTACTAACCCCGTGCTTGCACCAAATAGCGGTCGTTGAAACGCGCGGGCTATCTGACGAATGGTTTGATCAAAATCAAGGATGTGCTCGTTGTTCCTGCGGGTAACAATCAAGGTACCGGCAGGAAAAGATGTGTTGTTAACACGGAAAGGACCTAAAGCGCTGCGCACTTTAATCCCTCTGTTCAGCAGCGCACTTAAAAAGCGGGCATCTGTTACACTTTGCCAGGGAAATAAATAGGCATAGGGTTTATCGGCACCTGCCGTCATGGGCTCTCCGGGCACATAGTTGCGCTGCGGGGTGAGTTTTTCATTCAGCGCATAGCCTTTCAGTCCGTAGGCATAAAAAAGATTCCAGGCGGTGATGTCATAGGTTACCGAATCAGGCAGTTTGGAAACCGGCTCGAACAAGGTGGTGATCAGCCGCGACTTGGGTTGATAAATGCTGATGAGGATATCTTCAGCCGAAACCGTAACCGGTTTAACCGTCTGCGCACTGTAATCGAAGCCGCGCGTGGTTTTGGAAAGGCCGGCCACACCGTATTTAATCAGGTGCGCATCGAGCAGCCGGGTAAGCCGCTGTATTTTGTCGGCATTATTCGAAGCAGAAATAACATAGGTTTTGTAGGGCGAAGCCGGATTGTTGAGGTTTTCGCGGAAGTATTTTTCAAATTCTGAAATCACACGGTCGGCATATTGCGAAGTTATTTCCACGGTTGACAACCCCGTGACATGATGATGCGTAAGCCGGTCTTTTAGTGTAAGCGGGTCGCCTTCACGCGTGGTGATGGTCAGGCCGGCAACGCCGCCACCAGCCTGTTCGTAGGTCATGCCAATGGCCCCATTGTACGTGGGATAGGTATCGCCATAACTGGGATAGTACAAATCAAACCGTTCGCGCGTAAAGTACAGCCAGCCCTGTTCGTCAAAATATTTTGCATGGTTTTTACCAATGATTTGCTGAAACTGACGCTGCCAGTTAGAAATTACTTCGTGATACGGTTCGGCTGCCGGAGCAAAGTAGTAGGGGTTGTTATACCCCTGCTCGTGAAAATCCACATGAACATGCGGCATCCACTGGTTATAAATTTTAATGCGTTGCTGCGACTCGATTTGGGTGAGCCACGCCCAGTCGCGGTTTAAATCAAACCAGTAGTGGTTGCTTCTTCCTCCCGGCCACGGTTCGCGATGTTCTTTGGCTTCAGGATTGGGATTGGGCGTGCGGTTACCATAC
The DNA here is from genome assembly GCA_025055435.1 of Cyclobacteriaceae bacterium. Classification (GTDB taxonomy): domain Bacteria; phylum Bacteroidota; class Bacteroidia; order Cytophagales; family Cyclobacteriaceae; genus UBA2336. The sequence goes on from JANWWN010000024.1 coordinate 13,850, forward strand.
TGATTGTAAAAGTTGGCATAGCGGTCGCGCCCGTCCGGATTGATGCACGGATCCATGATAACCACGGTGTTTTTCAGCCAGGATGAAGTTCGGGTATTATTTACATCGGCCAGTTCGTACAGGGTTTGCATGGCCGCCTCCATGGACGAGGATTCATTGCCATGCACGTTATAACTTAGCCATACGATCGCGATGTTGGTTGAGGGCGTACCTTCGGCCATGCCGGCTCTTCTCAGGTTGTCGAGGCGGATTTGTTCCAACCGTGCATGGTTCTCGGGTGTGGCAATAATCACATACACCAGCGGACGATGTTCATAGGTTTCACCGTATCTGAAAAATTTTACCCGGTTACTGTTGGCTGCCACGTGCTGAAAATATTCCACCACGCGGTGATGGCGCGTGAAGCGCTCGCCCGGATCATAACCTAAAAATTCCTTCGGACTTTGCAGCTGTTGTGCATGAGCTGATAAAAAGATGTGGAGCAGAAATACAATCGGGTAATGTTTCATATTTTGAAATTTTGTCAGACGCATATTCGGAGAATGAAACGATTGAACCGCAATTAAAGAGAAATTTCAATGTGCAGGAGATGAAAAACTTTTCAGAAGGCGTTTAATCTGCGGCAGGTGGTGCTTGGCGTGCTCGCGAAATACCACCAGCGCCTGTCGGGCCGTGAAGCGACCTGCCTGCGGATGTTTGTAAATCTCTTTATGAATATGCTCATCAGGAATGGCAGCAAGAAATTCCTTCATTTCATCGCGCACTGCCTGCCAGCGTTCCAGTGTGTTTTTCAGCGGCACAGTCGGAGGTGTGTTTTGCACCACCACGGCGGGAGCTTTAAACTTAAGCGGCAGGCGTTGTGAGAGGATAAACATGCCTAACCGGATTTGTGACCCCGGCCCGGCAGTTTGAGCTTTATTCCAGTCCAGCGCTTTCTTTTTCATATAACCCAATGACAGGTGCTCTACCGTGATGAGGTGGGTAAGAACTTCGGCAACCGACCATGAACGGTCGGGCGGCTGCTTTAAAAACAATTCTTCCGGAAGTTTCCCGATAAGGCGGATTATATCATGGCGTTGCTGTTCCAGTTTAAGCCAGGCCGATTGTAGGCGGTTATTCATGCTTAAAGCTAACTGCTACGATTGGTTTCGTCTGCCCGTTCATGCTTAATTTTTTTTGCAAAACGGCAGTCTTTTGTTACCTTTAAAGTGAACCAAACCCCTCATAACCATGGAAGAATTTGATTACGAAGCCACAGACCAGGGTGCTGGCATTTTAGCTGCACTGGGTGCAGGTATCATGATTGTGTACCTGATTATCTTTGTTTTGGTCATAATTGGCCTCTGGAAAATGTTCGAAAAGGCCGGAAAGCCCGGATGGGCTGCCATCATCCCGATTTACAACATTATTGTTCTGTTGGAAATTGTGGGTAAGCCCATATGGTGGATTATCTTATTACTGATCCCGTTTGTTAACTTTTTTGTGGGAATCTATCTCTGCCACCTTACTTCAAAAGCGTATGGAAAGGATATCGTGATGACGCTTTTGCTGATATTCCTTCCTTTTGTAGGCTTTCCCATCCTGGGCTTTGGCGATGCAAAATATGTAGGGCCGCCAAAAGACTGAAGGTTTTGAACCAAAATGCCCGCGCTTTGTCGCGGGCATTTTTTTCAGGGCAGCAGGATTTGTAAACTTTTCTTCAGTAGTTCAATCCGAACGGGCAAAATACCTGCCCACTCACCATCCGCCTCCAGAAAAGCCGGTTGTTGCGCATGTATTTCCACCCATTCCGCATCGCGATAGCTTACTTTCGGGTGCCGTACATGTTTACCCTGACGCAAACGGAATTGCTGAATAATGAAATCCCACACAGATACATCCTCCACAATGGTACAGTGCAGTACGCCGTCATCGGGAAGTGCATCCGGAGCAATGCACAGGCCGTTACCAAAGTATTTTCCGTTTGCCACAGCCACTACGCGGGCACGTCCGCTCCATTGCCACAGCGGCGTTCGGACTTCCAGCATTACAGGTTTATATGTGAAAAAGGTTTTCAGTATGGCCATGTAGTATGCGACTATGGAGCCGTAAGGCCGGCCGCTATCTAACACATATTTTACCACATAAGGTCCCATGCCGGCATCGGCAATATTGATAAAATACAGTGATGATGAATCGGGCGAAGCCGGAAAGGTAATCTTTCCGACATCAACCGTTTGGAATCGTAGCCGAACCAAACTCTCTGTAAGCAAAAGCGCATCAGGTCGTATGTGTAAACTTCGTGCAAAGTCATTGCCGGAGCCCAGCGGTATTATGCCCAAAGCCGGAGGCCGGCCGGATCGCTGAGGGTTGTTCATAATGCCCTGCACCACCTGATTCACCGTTCCATCGCCACCGGCAGCCAGTATCAGCTTATAGCCTTTATCAATGGCCTGGCCGGTTTTGAAAACACCATCGTTGGGTGAGCGTGTCTCAAACACCTCCACATCGGCAACGCTGCGAAGTGCGGGCAATATTTTCCGATTAAAAAAATTTTTTTTCAGCGAGATGCCGTTCAGTATAATGGCAACCGGTAACTTCACAAAGTCTATTTGCAGTTCTTACGGATGACCGACCGGGCTTCGGTAAGTCCCATTTCTTCGGCTTTTTTTAAATCGAGGCACGCATCATACTTGTTTCCCATCTGGAGTTTAACCAGTCCGCGCTGGTACCAGGTTTCCGGATCATTCGGATACAATTCTATGGAGGTGGAGTAGTCGTCAACGGCTCCGGCATAGTCCTGCTTTTCGGTACGGGCCAGTGCGCGGTTGTCAAAGTACACCGGGTTTGTGGCATCGCGTTCAATGGCGCGGGTATAATCGGCAATGGCGCCATCGTAATCTTCCATATTAAACTTCACCACACCGCGCAGGTTGTACAACTCCGGGTCTTCGCTGTCCAGTTCAATGGCTTTGTTATAATCTTCTAAAGCACCTTTAAAATCCTGCCGTGCTGCCCGGGCCAGTGCGCGGTTTTCAAACTTCAAAGGATCCTTAGGGTCCAGTTTAATGGCCTGGTCATAATCGGCCAGGGCGCGCTCAAAGTTGCTGATGTTGTAGAAGGCCACACCGCGGTAATTGTACAGACTCGCATCGTTCTTGTCCAGTTCAATGGCTTTGGAGTAATCGTCAATGGCGCTTACAAATTCTCCTAACTCAGCTTTTACCACACCACGGTTAAAATATTTATCCGCATCGGGCGGGCCCAGTTCAAGCGCCTTGCTGAAGTCGAAATAAGCGCCTTGCAAATCTTCGATGTTGTATTTCGACAGGCCCCGGTTGGTGTAGGCATCGGTAAACTTCGGATTAAATTTTATGGCTTTGTCATAATCGCGGATGGCGTTTTCATCATCACCCAGGAAAGCCTTTGCCTGACCGCGCAGGTTGTAGGCTTCCCACAGTGTGCTGTCCATTTCCAGTGCAAACGTCAAATCGGCTATGGCACCGTAAAAATCGTTTAAGCCGTTGCGGGCCTGGGCACGCAGTAATAAAGCCTGTTTGTTTCGCGGGTTGCTTTCCAGTATTCTGGAAAGCTCGGCATGTGCTGATTTATAATCTCCGGCCTGAATTTTTTTCTGAATACCTGAAAAATCCTGGGCCGATGCTGTTAAGGCCAGCAGCAGTAAGCCGAAAAAAAATCTTGTTATCATGTATGCAAACTTAAAGTGGTTAAGTTAGGAATTTTCACATTTGGGTTAGTTAAACAGTCAGCAATTGTAGTGAGATGTAAACCTCTTTTTAACTTGCCAACATTATGGGCACAGCATATTTTAACACAATCATCCTCCAGCGAAAATCAACCTATCCGGCACAATACAGCGGGGAGCCGGTACCCGATGAAATCGTTCATCAGATTCTTGAAAATGCCAACCGTGCCCCTACGCATAAACGAACCGAGCCCTGGCGCTTCATGGTGTTTTGTGGAGAAGGCCGCAGGAAGCTGGCCGAAACACAGGCCGCCGTGTATAAATCGGTTACCACTGCCGATGGTACATTCAAAGAAGAACGCTACCGCAACCTGCTAACCAAACCGCTGGAATCCTCGCACATCATATTGGTGTATATGAAGCGCGACCCGAAAAAATCTGTGCCTGAAGTAGAAGAAATCGGAGCCGTGTTTTGCGCCATCGAAAACATGTACTTAACGGCTGCAGCTTACGGAGTGGGCTGCTACCTGAGCACCGGCGGTATTACCTACTTTGAAGAAGCAAAAAATGCCTTTAGCCTGGAGCCGGACGATCGCATTATCGGGTTTTTTCACCTGGGTATGCCCAAAGGTGAAACACCTGTGAGTGAAAGAAAACCAGTGGCCGATAAAACAATCTGGATAACGAAATGAAGCATTGACGGTTAGCCTAAGCTTTCCGGATAATTTTTTCAGCAGTCCTGGTATATCCTTCTACCTTTGCGCTGGAACGCTAACACACTTAAGCGAAAATGATTTTACCTGATATTCAGCGTATGAAAAGGTCTTTCTCTTTTTTATTATTCTTCTTCGTTTTCTGCCAGATGGGCTTTGCCCAGCCATGGAAAGGGAAATTCGAGCAACTCGACTACCTGTTGCCCACACCCAACAGCTACCGCACCGCTACGGGTGCACCGGGCCCGGAGTACTGGCAGCAGCGAGCCGATTACGAAATTGACGTAGAGATTAACGACAACACTCAGGTACTTATCGGAAAAGAAAGCATTACCTATTACAATAATTCACCGGAAGCACTCACTTACCTGTGGGTTCAACTCGACCAGAATATCAATTCACCGGAAAACAGTTTGTCGAAAACGCGTACCTACACCATCCGCGATTCCGTGCCCACGCGCTTCATCGCCAACGCCCTTAATCTGCACGAATACAAAGGCGGCTACTCCATAACACTGGTGGCCGATGCATCCGGAAAACCGCTGCATTATGTTGTTAACAACACCATGATGCGTATTGACCTGCCGGCACCGCTCAAAACCGGACAGTCGTTTTCCTTCCGCATTTACTGGCAATACAACATCAACGACATGATGAAGATATCCGGCCGCAGCGGCATGGAATATTTTCCCGAAGACGGCAACTACATTTACTTTATTGCCCAATGGTTTCCGCGCATGTGTGTATTCGATGATTACGAGGGCTGGCAAAACAAACAGTTCCTCGGTGCAGGCGAATTTGCCCTGACATTTGGTAATTACCGCGTGCGCATCACGGTACCGTCTGACCACATTGTGGCGGCCACAGGCACGCTTCAAAACGCCAATTCCGTGCTATCGAAAGAACAACTTGAACGTTTCGAGCGGGCAAAGCGCACATTCGACAAGCCTGTTTTTATAGTTACCGAGGAGGAAGCGCGTAAAAGGGAAAAGCAACGCGCAACCACCAAAGTCACCTGGGAGTACTATGCCGAAAACGTACGCGACTTTGCTTTTGCTACTTCGCGCAAGTTCATCTGGGATGCCATGGCCGTGAAGATTGGCGACAAAACTCCGTTGGCACAGTCATTCTATCCTAAGGAAGGCAATCCGCTGTGGGAACAGGAGTCCACGCTGGCCATAAAAAATACGCTTGAAGTCTATTCGGCACGCACATTCGATTACCCCTACCCCACTGCCATTTCCGTAAACTGGGTTGGCGGTGGCATGGAATATCCCATGATTTCATTCAACGGTGGCCGGCCGGCCAAAGACGGCACCATCTCCGAGCGCACCCGCGTGCGCATGGTTTACATCATCGTGCACGAGGTAGGACATAACTTTTTCCCGATGATTGTTAACTCCGATGAGCGTCAATGGACGTGGATGGATGAAGGCCTGAACTCCTTCCTCGAAAAAGAAACCATGCGCGAGCGCTATCCGCATCTGAACTATCAGGAAAACACCCCGAAGGCCATTGTGAATTTCATGAAGGGCGATAAAAGCATTATGCGGCCGATCATGGCTTCATCCGACAACCAGGGTGCTAGTTTCGGTAACAACGGTTATTCAAAACCCGCAGCCGCACTCACCATTTTACGTGAAACGGTTATGGGGCCCGAGCTCTTCGATAAGGCCTTCAAAGAATATGCCCGGCGCTGGGCATTTAAACATCCCAAACCCGCTGACTTTTTCCGTACCATGGAAGATGTTTCCGGTGTTGACCTGGATTGGTTCTGGCGCGGCTGGTTCTATTCAACCGATCATGTGGACATTACGCTGGATGAGGTAAAATGGTACCGCGTGCAATCGCCTTCCATCGATCCCGAACGCAAAACAATTCAGGCACGCACTCCGGTTTCGGGCAACACGAAAGGCAGTGGCAAAACCACCGACTTTGGAGATGGCCCGCGGCCGCTTACCGTGATGAACACGCCCGATGTGTTTTACGGTGAATTCCGCAACCGGCTGGACGACAACGCCATCCGGCAAAAGCTTACAGGAAAAAATATCTATGAACTGAAATTTAAGAATACAGGCGGGCTGGTCATGCCCATCATCATACAATGGACCTTTGCCGATGGCAGCAAAGAAATGGAGCGCATTCCGGCTGAAATATGGCGCACGAATGAAAATGAAGTAACCAAGGTGTTTATAAAAGACAAGGAAGTAACCAACATTGTGATCGACCCGAATTTCGAAACTGCTGATGTGAACACAGCGGACAATGTTTTCCCCAGAAAACCTGTTGAGTCGAAGTTTGAGCAAATAAAAAAAGGAGCCAACTGAAGCCGCTTCAAAGAAGAAGGATCAGATCTATTTGTAGATTCCTGCAAACAGTTTACACGCCCGCTCAAGGTCCACATTGCCTCCGGAGAGGATGATGCCCACATTTTTTCCGGAAAATTTTTCCTTTGCTTTGAGCACCGCGGCAAAGGGCACGGCACAGGAAGGCTCAATGATGATCTTCATGCGCTCCCAAATCATGCGCATGGCCTGTACAATTTCTTCATCGGTAACGGTAATAATTTCCCCGATGTGTTCCCGGATGATGGCAAAGGTTTTATCGCCCAGGGAGGTCAGCAGCCCATCGGCAATGGTTTGGGCCTGGGCAGTTTCAATTTTTCCGCTTTGTAATGAGCGGTAGGCATCGTCCGAACCGGCGGGTTCGCCTGCAATAACTTCGGTACGCGGCGAAAAAAATTTGATGGCCAGTATGGTGCCGCTCAGCAGTCCGCCGCCGCCAACGGGAGTGAGCACAACATCCAGTTTAACTGGTACATCTTCGATCAGTTCTTTAGCGGCTGTTGCCTGGCCGGCAATTACAGCGTAGTCGTTAAACGGATGGACGAGCACAGCTCCGGTTTCCCGAATAAGACGGGCCAGCATTTGTTCACGGGCTTCCTGGGTGGGTTCGCATTCAAAGATCTGCCCGCCATAGGCGCGCACTCCACGCTTTTTTATTTCGGGTGCGTTGCGCGGCATGACAATATAGGCCGGCACGCCGGCAATGCGGGCGGCACGGGCCACGGCCTGGGCATGGTTACCCGATGAATGTGTGGCGATGCCTTTGCTGCGCGCTTCGGGCGATAACGATAACACGGCATTTACTGCACCACGCGCCTTAAAAGCTCCGATTTTCTGAAAGTTTTCACATTTAAAGTACAACGAGCAGCCTGTCGCTTCATTCAGTCCGGCAGAGGTCATAACCGGTGTGCGGTGGATATAGGGTTTTATACGTTCGTGAGCCTGCTCAATGGTTTCGCGGGTGATCATGGAAATAGATGCGTTTCAGCCAAAGTTCAAAAAATGGATCTATAAATTCCGGATAGGGCACAAAAAAATCCAGTATTTCCTTTTGCTCCAGGGCTTTTTTGATTTTGGAAACATTGGCAGATGTTCCGATTTCATATTTTCTTAAAGTGTCAGCCGAGGTCAGTTGCTGAACGCGGTCACAAACTGCATGAAGAAAATTAATCTGCGCATTGCTGAGGTTTTCCATATCCCGCAGATAAAGAATGGAATTTTCCGCAAGAATATCCTCCAAAGCTTTATTCAAAATATCCCCCGAAACTTTTTTATCAGTCAACAACCACGTTTTAAGTGCAAGCTGTTGCACAAAGTACGGATGGTTAGCCGCATACCCAACTATCTCAAGGCATTGTTTGTCGTCTATTATTTTTCTGGTTTTCCGAAAGGATTCCCGGATATAGCTAATCCAGTGTTCGGTTGCAATTTTTGTCAGGAAAATAACTTCGCCAAACTTATAAAGCGGAGAGGACTGGCTCTCAAAAATATCCCGCATCATATGTCGCTTACTCCCGTAAAGGCAATACGTTACATGCCGGTGGTACTGCCAGGCTGCCCGGAGTTTTTTCTGAAAACCGAGTGAAGCATCGTAATACGATAAATTTTGAAATTCATCTATGCAGATGATGATTTTTATTTTTTTGGACTTGGCGATGTGCTCAGGTAAATCGAGTATCTCTTTAAGGTTTTTTGAAACATCAGTCCAGTTAAACGATAAAGAAAAATCATGAACAGGGTCTGTTCCAAAATTAAACCGGGGTGAAAGGCGGGAGAGAAATTTTTTTCCGGTTTCCAGCCACTCTTCCCATTTAGAAGACGTACACCTCAGCACTTCACGGGCATATACTTCAATAAATTCACGTTCCGACCGAACATTAAACAGATCAATTGTGCAGATGCGAAAGTTGTTGTTTTTCCTTAACGATTGTACAACAGTGTTGACCAACGATGATTTTCCCCACCTGCGCGGAGAGATAAGAATAGTATTCAAACCGGAAGAAAGATTAGCCTGTAATCGGGCAATTTCGTCCTGCCGGTTAATGAAGTGAGGCCCTTCTACAACCCGCCCGAAAATGAAAGGAAATGTCTCCATAACTAACCCAAAGGTAACTAACCAAATGGTAACTAACCAAATGGTAACTAACCTTTTGGTTACATCTTTTGGATCCTAGTGCTCAATGGGCCTCCAGCCAGTTTTTTCCTATGCCCACCTCTACCTCCATGGGTACTTCCAGTTCAACGGCCGATTTCATTAAACGAACCACGTTCTCTTTTACTTCCTCCACTTCATCTTTATGAAGGTCGAATACCAGTTCATCGTGCACCTGCAGAATCATCCGGGTTTTCTTGTGGTTTTCGGTAAGCCACCGGTGGATACGAACCATGGCTACTTTAATAATATCAGCCGCGCTACCCTGAATCGGGGCGTTAATGGCGTTGCGCTCGGCAAAGCCGCGCGTGGCGATGTTGCGCGAGTTGATGTCGCGCAGGTAACGCCTGCGACCCATAATGGTTTCCACGTATTCTTTTTCACGCGCCTGCTGAATGATGCGGTCCATGTAGTTTTTAATTGCCGGGAACTCGCGGAAATAGGACTGGATGATTTCTGAAGCTTCTGACCGCGGGATGTTGAGATTCTGCGCCAGTCCGAATGCCGTACTTCCATACAAAATACCAAAGTTTACTTCCTTGGCCTTGCGCCGCATGTCCGGTGTAACCTGATCGATCGGCACTTTAAACACCTTTGCTGCGGTGGTGGCATGAATATCCCGTTTATTTTTAAATGCTTCAATCATCGTTTCATCCTTCGCAAACGAGGCAGCAATGCGCAACTCGATCTGCGAATAATCGGCCGACATAAAGAGATAATCTTCATTTCGCGGAATAAAGGCTTTACGGATTTGCCTGCCTTTTTCCGTACGGATGGGAATGTTTTGCAGGTTGGGATTATTGGAACTTAACCGGCCCGTGGCAGCCACAGCCTGTCGGTAATCGGTGTGGATGCGTCCGTCACGCGGGCTGATCAGTTTTGGCAACGCATCCACATACGTTGAACGCAACTTTTCGTATTCGCGGTATTCCAGAATTTTCGGAACGATGGGATGCTCATGGATGAGTTTGAGCAACACATCTTCGCCGGTGGCATACTGGCCGGTTTTTGTTTTCTTAGGTCGGTCGCCCAGCTTCAGTGTATCAAATAAAATTTCGCCCAGCTGTCGCGGTGAGTTGATGTTGAATTCCTTTCCGGCAAGTTTGAAAATCTCCTGCTGCACCTTTTCGCTCGATAGGCGCAGGTCTTCCGAAAGGCTTGCCAACACCTCCGTATCCAGATTTACACCTTCGTATTCCATGGAAGCCAACACCTCGACTAACGGCATTTCGACTTCCTTCATTAACCGGGTTTGGTTGCGCGCTTCAAGCTCGCGTTCCAAAGCGGGCTTTAACTGGAGGGCAATGCTGGTACGATGTGCTGCCTGAACCTCTGCGGTAGCATCAGCAGGAATGCCGCGCTGCAGATAATGTGCTGCCAGTGTGGGTATATCGTGTGCTGTTTCCGGTTCAATCAGGTAATGTGCAATAAGGGTGTCGAACAAAGGTCCCTTTAAATCGGCATCGGCATATTTAAAATGTAGGATGGATGTTTTGAGATTATGACCGGTTTTGATAACAGAAACCTGACTGAGTAAACGACCGAGTTCTGTTAGCTCTTCATGGGTCTTCGGAATAAACCGATAACATTTGTCCGGCGCAGTGGCAAGAATAAGAACCGATTCGTGTTCGTTTAGCATAAGCATTTCAACAGCCAACTGCCCGGTTGTTGATATTTTGTCCGTCAGAGTTTTCAAACTGATTTCCTCAATCTTCAGAGAAGGTGTCACCATTTCGACCATAGGGCTTGATTCATGCAACCTTTCTTCCTTTACATCGCCAGGCGACTGGTCGAACATGGAGAGTTGCTTTACCGCAGGCCGGGATGTACTCTTGCCGTCACCAAACACGCGGTTTTGCAGGGACCGGAATTCCAGTTCCTGAAACAAGGACTGAAGCACGGCTTCATCCGGACCGGTGTATTTCAGGGCATCCGGATTAAAATGCACCGGTGCATCAGTAATTATGGTGGCAAGCTTTTTACTCAACAGCGCCTGCTCAGCATATTGTTGTAACAGTTCTTTTTGTTTTCCTTTCAGCTCATCTAGATGGGCCAGGATATTTTCAATTGAGCCATACCGTTGAATGAGTGCCGAAGCGGTTTTGGGGCCGATGCCCGGCACACCGGGAATGTTATCGGATGTATCGCCCTGAAGTCCCAGCATATCGGTTACCTGCGACACATTTTGGATGTTCCATTTTTCGCAAACTTCTTTCGGGCCGAGAATATCGACTGCATTGCCCATGTAGGAGGGCTTATACAGTTTTATTTTATCGGTTACCAGTTGCCCGAAATCTTTGTCGGGCGTCATCATATACACCTCAAAACCTTGTTGTTCAGCCTGGCGGGCCAGGGTGCCGATGATATCATCGGCTTCATAGCCGTCCAGTTCGAGAATGGGTATGTTAAAACCTTTCAGTATTTCTTTAACCTTGGGCAGGCCATAGCGGATGTCTTCGGGTGTTTCCTGACGCGTGGCTTTATAGGCTTCAAATAATTCATCGCGAAAAGTGGGTGCTGAGGTATCAAATGCCACACCAATGTGTGTGGGCTTTTGTTTCTGCAGCACTTCCAGCAGTGTGTTGGTAAAACCAAAAGGAACGGAGGTGTTAATGCCTTTGGAGTTGATTCGTGGTGTTTTGGTAAAAGCGAAATGGGCGCGGTAAATGAGCGCCAGGGCATCGAGGAGAAAAAGTTTTTTGGTTTCCGGCATGGGTGAAACTTACGAAAACCCGATGGCACATTAAAAATTAAGATTATACGAATTTTCAGCCGCTGACCCGCGTTACGTATATCTGACATGCGTTCCAGTTATGCACTTACGGGAAACTTTATTTTCAAAACCCCGAACGATAATGGAGGTATTTAAAAGTCTTCCGGAAGGTACGTTTGCCGAGGTAATTCAGGATTCATTGTATATGTCCCCCGCCCCAGGAAAAAGCCATCAGCGGATTTTGCGAAGACTATTCACACAAATCGATCATTTCGTTACCGAAAAAAATCAGGTGAGGTTTTCTGCGCCCCTTTCGATGTATTTCTGGATGAGCACTCCAATGCCGTGCAACCTAACCTGCTATTCATTTCAAATGAAAACAGTTACATTCTTGATGCGTATGAAACGGTTCATGGTATGCCGGATTTGATCATTGAAATCCTGTCACCCGGAAACCGACAATTCGATGAAGTGCTAAAAAAAGCTCTATACGAAAAATTCGGAGTTAAAGAATACTGGATTATTGATCCTGACACGTTAAAAGCCGAGGGTTATTTTTATCAAAATCAACATTTCATTCCACTTGGAATTTTTTCCGGGAAAATATCGTCCAGGTTATTGGATCATGATTTCAGTTTCACCGACCTCACTTACTTAGTAGAGTTTGATTGTTCCCGATTTTACGTGCAACACCTTATCGCGCCTTTCCCGGCCATCAGCTGTGCGCAGGGTTTCCACCACAAAATATTCGGCTCTTGCCTTATCAGGTAACAGGGTGAGCAGCAAATAGCCATGGTCGCGGTCGTTCAGGTATTTGATATGCGGGTTGGCCCGGAGCAACTGCTGCTCCATGAGTTTAACGGTGTCGGTTGACCGGTATTCGTTGTCGTTGGCCGATGATACGCTGGTGGTGCCAAACTCAACCGCAAAAGCACCTGCCGAAGTTTTCGGGTTGTATGTTTTTGCTACATCGGTAGCTACTTCAATTCCCCATGCGGCATGCGTATCGCCTGTTATGAACACAATGTTATTCAACTTGTTGTCGAGGATGAATTTTTTAATAAGCAGTTTTTCCGAAAGATAGCCATCCCAGGCATCGAGGTTACGCGGCATGTTGGGGTACACCGGTCGTAAATCAATATCGGAAAAAATTACCTGGTTGCCGATGATTTTCCATTGTGCCGTAGTTCTCAGATTATCCAGTAGCCACTGCAACTGGGTTTGCCCCAACATGGAACGTTGCTGTTGTGCTTCCTGCGGTGTGGCGGGAGGAGCATCGCGTCCTTCCAGTCGCTCATCGAGCATGATGAGGTGAGCCAGTTCACCAAAAGGAAAAGCGCGGTAGTGCGTTGCGCCTTCGCGAATGGGCAGCCACTCGTAATACGCTTTGCGTGCTGCCTCTTTACGAGTATAATAATCGCCTTCTTTATCGGGTTGATGGTTTTCAGCCCCCGCCTTGTAGCTGTTATTAGCCACTTCGTGGTCGTCCCAGATGGCGATGAGCGGATGTGCGGCACTCATGGCCCGCAGGCCTTCATCAAGTCGGTACTGCGAATGACGGGTGCGGTAATCCTGCAAGGTGATGATTTCGTGCGGAGGTATATTGATTCGGCCGATGGTGGTATCGCCATAACGACCCACACCGTATTCGTAGATATAATCGCCCAAATGAATAACTGCGTCAAGTTCCTTCTCCGCGATGCGTGCGTAGGCGTTGAAATAGCCCCACTCCCAGTTCGAACAGCTTACCACGGCAAACTTCAGACTGTCGGCCCTGCCGGTCGGTGTGGTTTTGGTGCGCCCCGTAGGTGAAGTGTGGTTGAGCGCATGAAAACGGTAGTAATAAACTGTAGCCGGTTGCAATCCCTGCACATCAACTTTTACCGTGTAATCGCGGGCCGGGGTTGTGCTGAGTGTATCGGATTGCAGAACGGATGAAAAATCCGGCTTTTCGGAAACTTCCCATTTTACGGCTATTTTGCTCACGGAGTATTCCGGCGTTACACGTGTCCAGATGATAACCCGGTCGGGAAGGGGGTCACCCGAAGCCACACCATGGTAAAACGGCTTACGCGCTGAATCGTACAAGCCCGACACAGCCTCATTTAATGGTTTACGCGGTTGTTCTTTTTGGTTAGAACAGGAAAATAAAACACACAGCAGAAAGATGATGGAAAGGCGCATGAGCAAATTTTTTTGTAAAAATAATCACACTGAATAACCGGAAGGCTACGCGAAATTTAGCTCCCTGTTAATTTGGGAATCTCATCAGCAAAATTCCATTTAGTCGATTGATTAAATGCCCGGTATCGGTTTTTTCAAAGTCCATTTCGCGGATGATCAATTGGGCATGTCCTGTTGAATCATTGATGGTAAGTTCACCAAAAACAAACGCATCGCGTTCAGGCTGTGCAGACTTTATTCTTCCCATTGTTTCGGTCAGGTCAAAAATCATTTTTTGATTTCCCAAATAGCACATAAACCGGTTATCCTGCACTTCAACCGAAAGTTTGTCGTTGATATTTACATCGGGATAGTACACATAAGCAAGCGAGTCGTACCCGCGAAGAGACAGCGGTTGCCGGTCTTGTAAGTAAACACTAAAATGTCTTCTTTCGGTTGCCAGGTATGCCGGTTCGATATTGAAATGATCGCGGATGAGCTGATATCTTTTCCAGGAAATATCATATCGGTTTTGCAGGGTATCTGCCGGTGCGGTCAGTTCAGCGAGGTTCGTATCGGTAAGTGGTTGAATGGCCTGAATGCCATAACGGTTCAACAGAAATCGCAACAGTTCATCGGCTTCATCCGATGTAGTGGGCGTTTTCAGCGGGATAATTTTTCCGTTTTCAAACGATGCGTTGTTCTTGAAAAATTCAACAAACCGGTTTATCTGCGATCTGTACGAAACAGCAGGCGCGCTTTGGGGTCCCCAGGTAGCTGCCAGCAAGGCTATGCAAAGTGTTACCGGAATGACTTTAATATTTTTCAGCTTGCTGAAGAGAAAGTAAAATGTTACACCGGTAAGCCAAATTCCGATAAGCACAATAAAATAACGGCTTTCGGTAACACCGTATTGATCAATACGTACACCAATAGCTACTCCAAGTAAAGCTATGAGTGGAAGAAGCAGAACATAGAACCACCGGGCAAACGTGCGTATCCACTGGTTGCCTTCGTCAAAGCGTATGGGATGAACCAGCAGCAAAGACAACATCCCGTAAACGGCATAACCCATCACGAGCGAGGTCACAATGCCTTTCGGTAATTCCCACTCGGTTACGATTTTAATTTCATAAGCAAGCAGAATAATCAGATAAACCGAAGCCAGCGGGACAAGTACGTATTGCGTAAACATCTTCAGACCTTTCGGGTATGACCGGGGCTCTTCCATCGCTTTCCAGTCAAGCGGTATTCCGGCTAAAAAGAACACGGTGTTGAAAATGCCCGCGATAAAGCAAAAGGTGTAACCATAAAACTCGCCGGGTATCTTCAGATCAAATAAAACATCTGTGGCCGACAGGGCTATTGCAATTCCTACATATAGTACTCCGCTGTATAAACCCGAAAGCAGAATGCGCAAAAAGATGGTTTTGTTGTACTCCCAAAAGCCATCCATACTGCCGGCATAGATAAACGGAGCAAACGAAACAAGAAGATGAAAGGCAGCGGCTACAAACAAAAAACGAATAATGCTGACTTCGAGTGAGGCAGGATGCAATCCATACGCAAGGAGCAGAACCATCGCAAGGGCAACAGCATTTAACAACCACCTGACTTTAGCCGTAAAACGATGTGATTCGCAAAACAGAGTTACTGAAAGAAAGAGGGTCAGGGCAAGATTACTGCACATCAGTACCAGTTGATGCATCGGGTCTTCTACGCTGTCAGCTCGTACCATGGCCATACCGGCAATCGTTCCGGTAAGTGCAGCCAGCAGTTCCAGCGGAAAGCGTTTTGCAACACTTAAAAAGTCGCTAAGCAGCTTTTGTACAGAGGGGAAATTCATGGCTGGAAGTTAATAAAAAACCCCGCCAGCGCGGGGTTCCTTACGTTATTGCGCTATTCAGGCATTCCTCCATTTAATGGTGCACCCGATCGCTTTTGTTTTGGTGGTAGCAGGAGCAACACCTTTTTTCAGCGCCTCAATGGCGTCTTCAACATAACGTTTGGTAACTGCCGATGCATCTTTTGCACTATCGTCTATGGCGCCAATGTAGGCCACTTTAAAGGCATTGCCTTCTTTTTTCAGTAAAAACACATGGGGCGTGTTGGTTGCGCCAAAGGCCTTCGCCACCTGTTGTGTTTCATCAAAGAGGTAAGGAAATTTGTAGCCTTTCTTTTCGGCCTGCTTTTTCATTTCTTCGAATGAATCGCCCGGGCTGATGGTCGGGTCGTTCGGCTGTATGGCAATTACCGGGAAGCCTTGTCCAGCATACTTATCGTGCAGCGCCTTAATGCGATCGTTGTATCCCTTGGAGTACGGACAAGTGTTGCAATCGAAAATCACGATTACGCCTTTCACGTCCTTGTAGTCGGAAAGGGCTACCATTTTGCCATCCACGTTTTTCAGTTTGAAGTCGGCTACGGTGTCGCCCACTTCATAACCATTGTCAACAGGTGCACCTGCCGTAAGCAGCAGCACACCGCATAGTACTGTGAACATTTTTTTAAGCATACGCTGAGGATTAGGGTTATACATGTTTACTGAATTTCCGCAATCAGTTTTTCAAGTTCGCCTTCGTGCAGCTCCCGTCCAATGAATTTTCTCTGGCCGGTCTTCGGGTTGATGATGATGGTTGCCGGTAAGGCCCCGGACCATCGTTTGTCAATCTGGTCGATATAGCTGTTCGGATCTTTTTCATCCAGAATCAGCACATCCGACTGAATTTTTTTCCTGGCGATAAAGCGGTAAACCTTATCGGGATTGGGGTCCAGGTCAAGGTCCATGCTTACCAGGGTCACCTTTACATTTGGATATTCCTGACCCAGCTTTTCAAATAAGGGCAGCTCCTTAACGCAGGGGGCGCACCAGGTGGCCCAGAAATTAATAACCTGAATTTTATCGGATGGAGCATTGAGCAAAGCCTTCAGCTCGGGTAATTTGACAATTTTAGCCGGCTGGGCAGCGGCACTAAAGGCGATCAGGAAGAGAGAAAGGTATTTCATCATATCTGTTAATGCGCTTAACGCAAATGTTGTTCCGTCGTTTACAAAGTTCGGCCAATGATTTTATTGAGCGGCCAAAATTCTTCAAAATCAGCCACTTAAAAAGCAGCCTAAAAAAGCAAAAAAAGAATTCCACAAAATCAGGCAGTTATCCACATTACCGGAATGTTTAGTATTAAGTTGCTGAATATCAATTATTTAAATCGAATAAAATCAATCTGTTCTTTGTGGACAATTTGGGTTCCCGAAGAACCGGACCCATTTACGTCAGGAAAATAACTTCCTGATAATCTGTGTGCTTTTGGTATTTTTCCCGCCATGGATTCACCACACAATCGCATCAAAAAACTTTTCAACATCGAAATACCCATTGTTCAGGCTGGCATGGTATGGACCAGCGGATGGAGACTGGCTTCTGCGGTAAGCAATGCAGGCGGTCTGGGCCTTATTGGTGCCGGCTCCATGTATCCGGACGTACTGCGCGAGCACATTCAAAAATGCAAAGCTGCTACCGATAAACCTTTTGGGGTAAACGTGCCTTTGCTGTACCCGGATATTGATAAACTGATGGCCATCCTGGTGGAAGAGGGTGTAAAGATTGTTTTCACCTCAGCGGGCAATCCATCCACATGGACGGGATTTCTGAAAGATAGAGGCATCACCGTGGTACATGTGGTTTCCAGCGTGAAGTTTGCCCGTAAGGCCGAGCAGGCCGGTGTTGACGCCGTAGTAGCCGAAGGGTTTGAAGCCGGCGGGCACAACGGCCGCGAGGAAACCACAACGCTGGTGCTTGTACCGCTGGTGCGGGATGCCGTTTCTGTTCCGCTGTTGGCAGCCGGAGGAATTGCCGATGGCCGGGCCATACTGGCAGCCGAAGCACTGGGTGCCGAAGGAGTTCAGGTGGGAAGCCGCTTCGTGGCCAGCCATGAGGCATCGGTGCATCCTGACTTCAAGCAAAAAGTAGTTGAGGCAGGGGAAGGAGACACCATGCTTACTCTGAAGCAGCTTACACCGGTTCGGCTGATAAAGAACAAATTTTTCTTTCAGGTAGATGAAGCCGAAAAGCGCGGTGCCTCGGTGGAAGAACTGAAAGCCCTGCTGGGCCGGGCACGCGCCAAACGCGGCATGTTTGAAGGCGACCTGGACGAAGGCGAACTGGAAATCGGACAGGTGGCCGCTGCCATTCGCGACATCCGACCGGCAGCCGAAATCCTTCGGGGCATGTGGAATGAATACCTTGCGCTGAAACGGAAACTCTGCTCTGCTTCCTGATATGAACATCCTGAAGATAAAAGAAACCTGTTTGTACGTTCAAAACCTGGAGCAGGTACGCAGCTTTTATGAACACACATTAGGACTTCCGGTGATAAGCTATCTGCCCGGCAGGCATTTGTTCTTTAAGGCAGGCTCTTCGGTGCTGTTGATTTTCAATCCCGATGACTCATCAACAAAACACAATCCGCCTCCTCACTATGCACATGGTAAACAGCATTTCGCTTTTGAAGTGCCTCGCGATGAATATGAAAACGTAAAAACGGAAATTCAGCAAAAGGGGATCCGAATAACCGATGTAGTTAAATGGCCATTGGGAGGAGAATCGTTTTACTTTGAAGATCCGGCAGGTAATGTGCTGGAAATCGTCCCCGATAAAAATATCTGGCCCGATTAACCTTGTGATACGGATACGCTAACCGGCTCCACAGACCTACTGACCATTGAAATTACGGGCGCCTCATTCCCGAACGTCTCATTGTACCAGCGCTCATAGTCTTTGTAGTAGATGCAGTTTTCTACGATTGAGCCGTTAATAAGAATTTTTATTCGTTCAGGATTGTTGGGCGTTTTTCCCAACGCTGCCTGTTGATCAGCAGGAAGGTCTGCTTCGCGCACAAAATCAATACCACGATAGGATTGCGGGCCAACTTTCATACATCCCTGAATGAACTCTGTGCAAAAATAGTAACCTGTTGTTTAGTTAATTCGTCATGAAAGTTCAAGAACCCTTTCAATCACTGACCCGGCAGCCTTACACCGTTTGGGAAGATTTCTCTAAGGGCGTTTATTATCTTTCGAAGCCATGGCCGACCGCTTTTTTGATACGCCCATTGAATACCTGAAAGGTGTAGGGCCACAGCGTGCAGCCCTGTTCAACAAAGAGCTGGGTATTTTTACGTTTGGCGATCTTTTGCAACACTATCCATACCGATACGAAGACCGCACACGCTTTTACACCATTGCCGAACTGAACGAAGACATGCCGGCCGTTCAGTTAATCGTTACCATAACCAGAATGGAAATAGCCGGTACTGCCGGAAAAAAAAGGCTCGTGGCTCTCGCTGAGGACCCGACCGGAAAAATGGAACTGGTCTGGTTTCAGGGAATTAAATGGTTTGCCGAGCGCATCCGGACCGGAATACAATACGTGGTATTTGGAACCCCGGTAAAATATGGAGGCAAATACAGCATCGCACATCCGGAGATGGAGCCCGTTACACCAAACACCGGAAAATCCGGTTTTCTTCAACCGGTGTATTCGCTCACAGAAAAACTACGTGCCAAACACATCGACAGTAAGTTTATCGGCAAACTGCAACGCGAATTATTAAGCCTGGCACAGGGAAAAATTCATGAAACATTGCCCGATTACCTCCGGAAAAAGTATAACCTGCCCGATAAAACTACGGCTTTGTTGCAAATCCACTTTCCCGACAACCACCAGTTACTTGCCTCAGCTTCCAGGCGTCTGAAGTTCGAAGAACTGTTTTACATTCAGCTCCGCCTGCTGAAAATGAAGCGTGTGCGCCAGGAAAAATCGCAGGGAATGATCCTGAATAATACTTCGCTGCTAACGGAGTTTTATAACCGCCACCTTCCCTTTGAGCTTACCGAAGCACAAAAGCGGGTAATACGCGAAATATATACCGACATGAAATCGGGTAAGCAGATGAACCGTCTGTTACAGGGCGATGTGGGCAGCGGCAAAACCATCGTAGCTTTTGCATGCATGCTGATTGCTGCAGGAAGCGGCGCACAAAGCGCACTGATGGCTCCCACCGAAATACTGGCCCAGCAGCATTTCAAAAACATCAGGCGCCTGGCTGAACCGTTGCAACTGAATGTAGCTTTACTTACGGGTTCGGTCAGAAAATCGGAGCGAAAGAAAATCCATCAGCAACTTGAAGACGGCTCCCTGCATATCTTAATCGGAACACATGCCCTGCTTGAAGAAAATGTACAGTTTAATAACCTGGGCCTTGCGGTAATTGACGAGCAGCACCGTTTTGGCGTGGCACAACGTTCGCGCCTGTGGCAAAAAAACAAAACCATGGAACCGCATATACTGGTGATGACCGCCACACCCATACCGCGTACACTGGCCATGACGCTGTATGGCGACCTGGATGTGTCGGTTATTGATGAGTTACCGGCAGGGCGAAAACCCGTAAAAACCGTACATCGTTTCGACAGCCACCGGCTGGCCGTATTTGGCTTTTTACGCGAACAGATGGCTGCAGGCCGGCAGGTCTATATCGTTTATCCGCTTATCGAAGAGTCAGAAAAAACCGACCTTAAGCACCTGATGGATGGCTATGAAAGCATTTGCCGTGCTTTTCCTGATGTGCACATCAGCATTGTGCACGGCCGCATGACGGCCGAAGCCAAGGAATTCGAAATGCAACGTTTTGTGAAAGGTGAAACCCGCATCATGGTAGCCACCACCGTAATTGAAGTAGGCGTGGACGTTCCAAATGCCACCGTTATGGTAATTGAAAATGCCGAGCGTTTCGGGCTGTCGCAGTTGCATCAGTTGCGGGGCCGTGTTGGTCGCGGTGCCGAACAGTCGTATTGCATTCTGATGACGGATTATAAACTCACTGCTGATGCACGAAAGCGGATTCAAACCATGGTAAAAACCAACAACGGCTTCGAAATTGCCGAAGTGGATCTGGAATTACGCGGGCCGGGTGATTTGCTGGGTACACGGCAAAGCGGAATGCTCGATTTGCTGATAGCCGATTTGGGCAAAGACCAGCAGCTACTGCAACAGGCACGTGAAGAAGCTCTCCGGCTACTCGAACAGGACCCGCAGTTGATAAAACCGGAAAATCAGGTCGTGCTCCATCAGATAAAACTGCAAAAACAGTCGTCCACCAACTGGAGCCGCATCAGTTGAATCCTGCTGCATTACGTATCTTTGATATTCCCGATGAGGAATTTCTGCCTGATATTGTTAGCTCTTTGCGCAGATCTGATTTATCTGTCCGCACAAACCGGCACATACCTGTTAACACACTATCAGCCGGAAGGCGAGGCAGCCGGATTATCTGCTTACGATATCGCACAGGCCGACAACGGGCTGATGTACTTTGCGGTTTCGCGCGGTGTGCTGCGATTTGACGGAAAATCATGGGAGTTGTTCCGCACGGGTGGAGCGGTTTATGATCTTTTGATAAACGACCAGGTACTGTACACAGCCGGCCCTCGTGGTGCCGGGAAAATGGACATCCGGAATACAATCAATCCGTCATATGTTCATCTTTCTTCACCGAAAACCATGGAACCCGTTTTCCAGATGGCCGCGGCTTCAGGAAAGGTGGTGTTTATTAGCGAGCGAAACATTTACGCCCTGCAAGCCGACTCGGTGATAGGTATAGCTCAGACACCATCCGAATGGATATCTGCTTTGGCTTTTGGAGATCGAATCTATGTGAGTACTGCAGATGATAATACCTTCGTTGTTCAGAACAATCAGCTCATAGCCCCCTCCTTAGCTGAAATTAAACAACATGCATGGGTTTTTGCCGAAACGCTGGGCAATTTTACCCTGTTGGGTTCGCCCGATAACCAGTTGTACCTACTCGAAGGAAACAAATACCTGCGACAGATTCGTCTCGTTGATTCGGATTATGCCGAGGCCAGCGTAATCCTTAGCGGTTGCTGGGTTACACCCGATTTGGTTGCATTGGGCACACTGCGTGGCGGTGTGTTGTTTGTGAATCCGCACACCGGAAAAACCGAACAGATTATTAACTACATGGCGGGTCTTCCCGATAATGAAATCTTGGCCATAACCACGGACAAAAGCAAAAATGTATGGGTCGCTCATCGGAATGGCTTTACCCGCATTGCGCCATTTCTTCCTTTTCGTTCGTTTGCGCACTACCCCGGCCTGCAGGGAGATCCGTTATGTGCGGAACGCTTTAATGGCAACGTATATGCCGGCACTTCCCTCGGACTATTCCAACTTACCCGACAGGATCGTTACGATGAAATTGTTTATTATGTTGATGTTCCGGTAACCACACGCGTTAATAAAATGGAAGATACCGGCAAAAGCCGGAACGAAGATTTACAACAGGAAAAACAGCGCTCCGGCTTATTTGGCTTTCTGCGAAAACGCAAACCCGTAGTGGTTATTCAGGAGCCCATCGCTCAGGTTAAAGAAGAAGTCATTATATCGTATCGAAGAGAAAAGCGCACGCGCCGCATTTTGCGGTCCTCCGAATACACTTTCCGGAAAGTTTCCGGAATTGATGCCCGTATTACTCAGCTTCTGGTATGGAACGGTAAACTCCTCGCCTCCGGTTTGGCCGGTATATGGGAAGTAGAGAATGAAAAAGCGAAAATCATTCTCGATGAGCCGGTTCGCAATGTCGTTACCCACCCTGAATCGAATAATCTGTATGCCGTTAGTTACGAAGGTAAGGTTCACCTGCTTCCGCCTGCCGGTGCTCCGAAAACCCGGATTGTCGGAGATACCCTGTTGAACACGGTTCAATATGCCTTTGCCGGAAGGAATGAATCGGTTTGGTTATGCGCTGCCGATAAAGTGTACCGCCTGCTAAAAGACAAGGGTTTGGAAGTTTTTCCAATTGATAACCCGGATTATGATCCGGTTTATGGAGTAGTTCACAAAAACCACGTTGTATTTCTGGCATCCGGAAAAGCCTGGATTGCTGATGAGCATTCTCTGAATCTAATCCCCATCGACAGTTTATCGGGATATAGTCAGGTATTGCCCGATGGGCAATCGTTATGGTTACGCACCGCCAGGGGCTGGCGTGTGCTTGGGCGTTCGTTTTCCGAAGAAGCAGTTTCACTACTGGCGATTATACCCGACATAACAAATATTCATGCCGATCAAAGTACAAATACTCTGTGGATTTCTACCAGAACAGGTGATTTAATTGCTTTTAAACGCGATGCGATTCTGCCGGTAGCAGTACGATATCCGTTGTTGCTGAAGTCGGTCCGAATCAATGGTCAGCCGGCAGATGTGTCGCGTGGCAGCATCCGGCTAACCGGAGAAAAAAACGCTTTTCATATCCAGGTCATGATGCCCGATTACAACAGTCCCGATCTGATTCAATACCGCTACCGGTTAAGCGGAATTAAAAACGATTGGAGCGACTGGTCGCCCGGGCATGCCATGCTCGACTTTCCATTTTTGGCTGAAGGAAAATATCAGCTTGAAATTCAGGCGCAGACAGCCAATGGTCATGTTTCCGAACCCGTATCAATCAGCATCCATGTATTACCTCCTTACTGGAACCGATGGTGGTTTTATGCAATAGAATTTGGCGTTTTCTCGTTGCTGATAATTTCTTCGTTTCGGCTTAGCAGCCGGTATCGCTTCGTTAGCCGAATCTTGTCGTTGCTTTCCATTATCATCCTGATCGAATTTATTCAAACGGTGGCGGGCACTACGTTTGCCCTGGAAGGAGGACCTGTCATTGAATTTCTTGTTCAGGTTGCCATAGCTTTTATCATACTGCCGGTTGAGGGTTTTCTTCGCAATGTAATGTTGCGCTCCCTGGAAAATAATAAAAACAGGTAAGCTATCTTGCGGTATGAACACCACTCCCGATTCTGCCACACTTCCTTCCTTCTATTCCGGATACGTGGCGCATGTAGCTCACCTTTCCATTGCCGATGCCCTGAAATGGTCGAACGAACAATTGCTGAAAACACTCCGGACGCTGCCGGAAGAAAAGGGAACATATGCCTATGCACCGGGAAAATGGACCGTGAAGGAAGTAATTTGCCACCTTATGGATGCCGAGCGGATTTTCGCGTACCGTGCACTCCGTTTTGCACGGAACGACAATACCGAACTGCCGGGCTTTGACGAAACAAGCTATGCTCCTGAGTCGAATGCACATGCACGCACCCTGAGTCAGCTCATCGAAGAAGCAAAAAGACTGAGAGCCACTACAATTGACCTTTTCAATTCCTTTACACCAGATATGCTGAAGCGAACCGGCGTGGCCAACAACAACCTGGTATCCGTGCTGAATATCGGCTACATTATAGCTGGTCACGAAATGCACCATCTGTCGGTTATGAAGTCGCGTTACGGGATATGATAAGAGTTGTCGTTGCGCTCACGGCTTTTTCTCTTTTTTCCTGTTCAACCATAACGCGCATGGGCATGCAACGCACTTTGCGTAATCTGGAAAAGCAGTTTAACCACCACACAGGTTTTGTATTATACAATCCTGAAAAAAGAAAGACGATTATTAATTACCAGGGCGACCGGTATTTTACTCCCGCATCCAACACCAAAGTCCTTACCTTTTATACGGCCCTGCAAATACTGGGTGATTCCGTTCCGGCCCTTGAGTATATCATCAGAAGCGACTCACTCATATTCCGCGGTACAGGTGACCCGTCTTTTTTATACTCTGCCACGCATCACTCTTCCCGCGTTTATGATTTTTTACGATTGTTTAAAGGTGAATTGTACTTAGCCGATAACCCGCTGTACACCACACCATACGGACCGGGCTGGGCCTGGAGCGATTATCAATACAGCTATTCAGTCGAACGATCGGCTTTTCCGTTATACGGTAATTACTTTGTCTTTAAGCGAATGCCATCTGGTAAAGCCGATGTGATTCCTGCGTATTTCAAAAAGTTTTTTCGCCTTACCGACAGCCTCGAACGCACGCAAGTGGTGCGCGATTTCGGAACCAACCGGTTAGACTATGCTCCGGCCAGAAACATAACACAACCCGAAGCCTGGGAAATTCCTTACCGGCCAACTCCGGTAGTAACTGCCGATCTGCTTACCGACACATTAAAAAAGAGAGTAGCCCTGTTACCATCCGGCAGTGTCAACTGGAATAATGCCCGGGTGCTTTACAGTGTGCCTGCCGACAGCCTGTACAAAACCATGATGCAGGAAAGTGACAATTTCATCAGTGAGCAATTACTGATGCTGTGCGGCTGGATGCTTACTGATTCGCTTAATCCGGAGGCGGCTATCCGGTATATGCTGCAAAAAGATCTGAGCGACTTACCCGATAAGCCGGTGTGGGTTGATGGTTCAGGACTTTCTCGCTATAACTTAACCACTCCGCGCAACATGGTGGCGTTATGGGAAAAAATCAGCAGGCAGGTTCCTCATAACCAATTGTTTGAACTATTGGCTGCAGGAGGAAAGGCTGGAACATTGCGAAACTGGTATAAAGCCGAATCTCCCTATGTGTATGGAAAAACCGGAACATTAAGTAACAATCACTGTCTGAGCGGTTTCCTCATCACCCGGAAAAACCGCATTTTGCTGTTCAGCTTCATGAACAGTAACTATATAGCTCCGGTTAACGAACTGCGCAGGGAGATGGAAAAGATTTTAAAACAACTTCACGACAAACTGTAACATGCGGTGCTTCTTATTGCTAACGATCCTTTTTGCCTGTAAAACGCTCACGGCGCAGGATAGCCTTGATATTAAAATCGGGCAGATGATTTTAATCGGATTTCCAAAAGCCGAGGTGGATGCTACCGTGTTGGAAGAAGTGCGCAAAGGCAAAGCCGGCTCGATCATTTTGTTTGAAAAAAATATTCCGAAAAGCGGATCGGCATTCATTGCTTTGAAAAAAATTATCTGGACATACCAGCAGGCCGCACCAATTCCTTTGTTGGTTACCATCGATCAGGAAGGCGGGCGTGTTAACCGGCTGAAGGACCGCTACGGATTTCCGCGCACCATCACAGCCTGGGAAATGGGTCGCTCGGACGACTCCACACGCTTCTATGCCGAAGCCATCGCTGCCACGCTGGCCGGCCTGGGCATCAATGTAAACCTCGCGCCCTGCGTGGATCTGGGCGTGAATCCGTCTAACACCGTGATATACGGATACGGACGTGCTTTCTCCAGCCATCCTGATACGGTAGCAAAACGCGCGGCTACCTTTATCCGTGCGCATCGTAACTTTAATGTTCTTACCGTGATGAAACATTTTCCGGGCCACGGCAGCTCCCTGGCCGACTCACACTATGGCATGGCCGATGTTACCAAAACATGGACTGAAGCCGAACTGCTGCCCTACCGCAGCCTGATCGGGCAGGGACTGGCCGATGCCATCATGACCGCCCATATTGTTAACCGGCAGCTCGACCCGAAAGGTCTTCCGGGAACTTTATCATCCCGCATGGTGGACAGCCTGCTGAGAAAACAAATGAACTTCAACGGTGTGGTATTTTCCGATGACATGCAAATGCAGGCCATCACCAGGCACTACGGGCTGGAGGAGGCAATCCGACTGGCCATCCAAGCCGGCGTTGACATCCTCTGTTTTTCCAATAATATACCCGACAGTGAAGAACGCACAGTTGACAAAGTACACCGCATCATCCGCAGCCTGGTTGACAGAGGTGTCATCAGCGAGCAACGCATTGACCAGTCATTCCGGCGCATCCTGCAACTAAAAAGAAGGTTGCACCCGGAAATAATGCCTGCAGCAAAGACTGACATAAAAATGCACAACACAGCGGATACGGTGGAGCTGGATGCGTTAAGGCAGGAAGTGAAACAGCTTAGATCAGAATTGAAAAAACTAATGATGGAAGAAAAGAAATCTACCCGACGCAAAAAGCAAAAATAATATCTACCTTTAGTTTTCCTTCGGCCAAAACCCATCGCCTATGAAAGAGAAAGTCCGTTCGGTGGTCATGTTTCTGATTGCCGGCTTCGCCGTTTACTACGGTTACACCATGCGCCACGAAGCCAAAGTACAGCGCGATAAGGTTCAGGATTTGTACCGTCAGATTAAAACGCTGCAACAAGAAGCCGAAGCAGCAAGGGCTGAAGCGGCGCGTCTTCGCATAGCTTTGGAAAAAGAAAAAGAGGCTGTCCGGAAAATTCAGTCTGAATTAGAAAAGAAATCATCCAAACGATAACTGTTATGAAAGCCAAAACGCTCAATGTTGTTCTTGCAATCATAGCCCTGGCTACGTCCGCATCGGGTTTCTATGCATGGAGCCGCATGCGCCAGTTGGAAAAAGAGAGTGAAGAGTGGAAGGCTAAATACGAAGAGGCCATCATCGATGCCGAAGAAGCCGTGGAGCGTGTGCAGAAACTTGAAAAGCAGCTGGAAGACGCTTTGCGCGAAGCGGAAACACAAAAGCAACAGGCTTTACAACAACTGGAGCAGGCCCGAAAAAACAAATCATCACGTTAACCCATGGTTCCCTATCGGGTTATTGAGCCGCAATACGAACGTGTACCGGTTATCCTCAGCATTCCGCATTGCGGCACAACCTTTCCGGATGAAATTCGGAATGAATTAAAGCCTGACCTTACCTCTTTTCCGGATGATACAGATTGGTTTGTTGATCAGCTTTACGACTTTGCACCTGAGCTGGGTATTACTGTTATCCATGCCGTTTACAGCCGGTGGGTAATTGACCTGAACCGACCGCCGGATAACACACCTTTATATAAGGATGGAAGACTGATAACCGGATTGTGTCCGGTAACTACCTTTTTGGGGGAGCCATTATATCGAGACGAAAGGAAAGAAATACAGCCCGAAGAAGTACAGCGAAGACTGCAAACCTATTATTGGCCTTATCATGAAAAACTTACTAAGCTGCTTACCTCATTAAAAAACGACTTTGGCTCAGTGCTTTTATGGGATTGTCATTCCATCCGGCAACATGTTCCCACCATTCATCCCGAAAAATTTCCCGACCTCATTCTCGGAGATGCCGGAGGCACTTCCGCTTCTCCAGGGTTAATTGAAATTGCTTTGCGTAATCTTGAACATTCCGGTTTTTCAGTCAGCCACAATCATCCCTTTTCAGGAGGATACATCACAAGGCATTACGGAAAACCTTCCGATAATCAACATGCGCTGCAACTGGAAATGAGTAAAGTGGTTTATATGGACGATGCCGAACGCACTTATCATCCGCAACGTGCCGAAAAAATAAGGAGGATACTACGCAAAACACTCGATACCCTCAGCCAGCTGGTTGCACACAGCTAAACTACATGTTTTCGGTTACCCTGATTTGGCGAATTAATAAAGTTTTAGTTTCCTCGCTTGAACTGATCAAATTTTGACGGCTGGTTTTGACGGGGAAACACATTATCCGAATCATCCGTATCCGATGTTTCTTTCTTCGGATCAACCACAACACGAACCACTTCTTTGTCTTTTACAAAAACCTTGGTTACGGTGTGTTCGTTGGTTCGCCATATTTCAGCCGGAATGCGTTCAATTTCTTTACTTCCGTCCTTAAATGTCCATTCCAGGATGACCGGCATCACCAGGCCGCCCTTGTTGGAAAGCTTCACTTCGTACAGGTTCTTACCCTGCAGTTTACTGATGATTGCCTTATCATCGAGCCGGTTGCGAAATTCTCCATAAAATCGTTCATCGGTGGGCAATACGGTTAAAGGCTGCGGTCCTGCAGAAAAATCCTGTTGGGGCCCGGAGGCCGCGCTTCCTGAAACACTGCCTCGCCTGGTTGTAACCGACTTTTCCAGGGTAGGCTGGTCGCTGCGCAGCCGATACCATTTCACTTCATCCACGGCCAGGTCAACATGGTCGGTAGTGTAAAACCAACCGCGCCAGAACCAGTCAAGGTCAACTGCCGAAGCATCCTCCATGGTTCGGAAAAAGTCAGCGGGCATGGGGTGTTTAAAGGCCCATCGGTTAGCGTATTCCTTAAATGCCTTGTCGAACAGGTCGCGACCCATTACGGTTTCGCGCAGGATATACAGCGCGGTCGCAGCCTTTTGGTATTGCTCGGCACCGAACTGAATCACCTGCTCGGAATTGGTCATCAGCGGGCGTTGCAGACTTTTATCACCCTTCATATAACTCACCAGGTGTTCAGGTTTTCCACGCGTCCAGTTGTCATTCGGGTAGCGTTCCAGCTGGGTAATAAGTTGTACAAAGCTGTTGATTCCCTCATCCATCCATGTCCATTGCCGCTCATCGTTATTAATGATCATCGGGAAGAAATTGTGGCCCACTTCGTGAATAATTACGCTGATCATGCGTGTGCGGGTGGCATCGGAGTACGAACCATCCTTGTTGGGTCGTCCGAAGTTGAAGCAAATCATAGGGTATTCCATACCAATGGATGCGGCATGCACGGATATAGCCACCGGATACGGATAATCAATTGTCATGCGGGAGTACACTTCGAGCGTATTTTTTACAGCTTTTGTTGACTCACGCTCCCACAATGGATTACCCTCCTTCGGATAGAAGGACATGGCCATCGGTGTTTTATCGCCAATCTTTACAGCCATGGCATCCCAGATGAACTTGCGTGAAGTGGCAAAAGCAAAGTCGCGCACGTTTTCAGCCTTAAATTCCCAGGTTTTCTTCTCGCGCGACTTGCTCTTTTCTTTTTGAACGGCTTCGGCCTGCGTAAC
>JANWWN010000025.1 GCA_025055435.1 Cyclobacteriaceae bacterium
CCTGAAAGGTTACATGCGGATTGAGGGAAGCAAGCCGCGTGACCGCCGTTTCGGCTTTATTTTGTCCGATGTCGTTTACCGTGAACAAGACTTGTCGTTGCAGGTTAGACTCCTGAACGTGATCGAAATCGACAATTCCAATACGACCCACGCCGGCAGCAGTTAGGTATAGCAGGGCCGGACAACCCAGGCCGCCTGCGCCAACAACCAATACCGATGCACCTTTCAGCTTTTCCTGACTTTCTCTTCCAAAATTCTTCAAAGCCAGGTGGCGGCTGTAGCGTTCAAACTCTTTTTCAGTTAACTTCATTGCGAAATAAAATTACAACAGTATGCGCAGGAATTATTCATCAGGTGCCAAATGGGAAGATATTGTCGGTTACTCACGCGCCGTACAGGTGGGTAATCAGCTGGAGGTAACAGGAACGGTAGCGGTTGATGCGCAGGGCCGGCTTGTGGGAAAGGGTAATTTTTATGAGCAAACCCGCTTCATACTTGAAAAAGTTAAAAAGGTGATTGAAGATGCCGGCTTCACACTGGATGATGTTATCCGCACCCGAATTTTTGTTACAGACATATCGAAATGGGAAGAAGTCGGGCGGGCGCACCGCGAATTTTTTGGCTCAATAAAACCAGCCACAACCATACTGGAAGTCAGCGCTTTGATATCGCCTGAATTTCTGGTTGAAATAGAGGTTTCCGCTATTCGGGCTGATTAGTGTTTAGGCAATCATTAGTAACTTTCCGGTGTGCAGGTCCACCATACTACTAACCTTGTATTCCCTTGAAGTATTTTAAAATCTATTCACCCAAGCATGTGCGATACTTTTTCAGCAACCTGTTTGCCAATAGATAAGGAAGAGGTTGCTGCGGGGCTTGGTGCATTACATACATGCACGATCTTTTTTCTTTCTAAGATTAAGAAATCATCCAGTAGCGACCCGTTACGATGACAGGCCTGTGCACGTACGCCGGCACCGCCATCCTCCAGGTCATGCTGATTGATTTCCGGAATCAATTGCTGCAAAGCCCGGGTAAAGGCAGCCTTTGAAAGGGAGCGATACATTTCGCCTAAACCGGTTTGCCAGTATTTAACGGCAACCTTTCTAAAGCCTGGCCATGCGAGGGTTTCCGAAAACTCGCGAAAAGAAAAATCCGACTTTTTATAACCTTCGCGCTTAAAAGCCAGTACAGCATTGGGACCTGCTTCCACACCCCCTTCAATCATCCTTGTAAAATGAACGCCGAGAAACGGGAATGAGGGATTCGGAACAGGATAGATGAGGTTTCGTACCAGGTATTCTTTTTCTTTCTTCAGTTTGTAATATTCTCCGCGGAACGGAACAATGCGCACATCGAGCTGGGGGAAAGATTGCAACGCCAGTTTGTCTGAATACAAGCCTGCACAGTTAATGAAAATATCAGCAAGGTGTTCACCACGGTTGGTAGCAACGACAACCTGTTCCGATCGCTCCGTGATATGTTCAACCCGGGTTTCTGTATGAATTTGTCCGCCAGCCTGTTGAACAAGTTCGGCCAGCTTTAGAGCCACTAGCCGGTAATTGATGATTCCGGTTTGCGGCACAAAAATTCCTGCCAAGCCGGAAACATGGGGCTCGTAATCTTTTAATTCTTCCGCCCTTAATTTTTTAAGACCATTAAGGCCATTAGCAAGTCCGCGTTCAAAAAGTATATCCAGGGTTGGCAATTCTTCTTTGCGGGTAGCAACAATAATTTTCCCGCATAGCTCATATTTAATGTGGTGCTTCTGGCAGAACTCCAGCAATAAACGGTAACCATGCACACAGTTTTTTGCTTTAAGGCTGCCAGGTTTGTAGTAGATTCCCGAATGAATTACGCCACTGTTATGTCCGGTTTGATGAATGGCCAGCTCTTTTTCTTTCTCCAGAACAATAACCTTTAAATCGGGTAACTTCTGCAGCAGTTGGTAAGCTGTGGCCAGACCAACAATGCCTCCACCGGCAATCAATATGGTTTGCTTCATAGCGAAAAGTAGGCGCAAACTAAGGGTATGACGACTTAGAGTGCAAAACAGGCAAAAAAATATCCGTGATAAAATATGCATGTCAGAAAAACACTGTTTTTGGTCGTTTTCCCTTGTCCGAAAACTTCTATTTTTGCCCGTTACGCTAATTTTTACCAAACCCAGCTATGGAAAGAAACAACAGGTTCAAAATCCGGCTTACCGTAGGTAACAAAATTCTGCTCGGGTTTTTGATTGTGATGGGCTTGTTCCTGGTAAACGGGGCGATCATTTTCTTTACGGCTAACCGAATTGACCAGGTGGTTGGAAATAACTCGGATGTGATCCGGCCAAGTAAAGATGCCATCAATGAATTTGTTTTGCAGGTTGAACGTTACCAAAAGTTCATTACAAGCTGGGTTTATCTGCAAACCAATGAAGAAAATAAAAAGGCGCTTATTCAATTGGTTAACTATGAGTACCCTGCACTGAAAGAGCGTATCACCAAACTTAAAGATACCTGGGAAAGCGACAGCCTGCGCACCATGGTTGATTCTGCGTTCAACCTCTTTGAAGCCGTTCAAAAAAATGCCGAAGCCCAAATCACAAGCCAGTTAAACAGCTTTGAAAGCTACGAAGACGGCATTACAAAACTATTGGCAGAAGATGTTCTGGAAAGCCAGGTTAATCCGCAATTAAAGAATGTGCTGGCCATCCTGGGTAAACTGGCATCGGCACAAGTTCAGATTACAGCGCGTTCGGATGAAAACTTAAGAAACTCAACCCGTAGCCTGCGGAACATTACACTGATACTGGCTGGCGCTACAGTTGTTTTGGGCCTGGCCATTGCTTTCTTCCTGATTCGTTCCATCACCCGTCCTGTTAATTTCCTTAAAAATGTTGTGGTAAAACTGGGACGTGGCGAGTTAGTTGAGGAAAAACAATCCAAATTCAGTAAAGATGAGATTGGTGAAATGGCCCTTGCCATGGACAACCTCGTTGCCGGCTTAAAAGCAACCACACTTTTTGCTGAAAATATTGGTAAAGGAAACTATTCAACGGAGTTTAAACCGCTGAGCGATCATGATGTGTTGGGCAACGCCTTAATAAACATGCGCAATAACCTGGCGCGTGTAGCTGAAGAAGACAAGAAGCGCAACTGGATAACTGAAGGACTTGCCCGATTCGGAGAAATCCTCAGATCGAACACCAATGATCTAAATAAACTGGCCGATGAAATCATCAGTAATCTGGTAAAATACCTGAAAGCCAACCAGGGAGCGATTTATATTCTGGATGACGACACAGAGGGAGAAGAACCTACCATTTCAATGAAAGCCTGCTATGCCTGGGATAAAAAGAAATATCTGAACCAGAAAATTCATAAAGGCGAAGGTTTGGCCGGGCAGGCCTGGCAAGAGGGAGACACCATATACCTTACCGAAGTACCGCAAAATTATATCCGCATAACCTCCGGTTTAGGCGATGCCAATCCCACATGTATTCTTATCGTTCCGTTAAAGTTCAACGAGCAGATTTATGGCGTGGTTGAAATCGCATCATTCAGCGTGCTTCAGGATTTTGAAATTCAGTTCGTTGAAAAAATTGCTGAAAGCATAGCCTCAACAATTTCAACCGTAAAAGTAAACGCCCGCACCCAGCGGCTGCTGGAAGAATCGCAGGAGATGACCGAGCAAATGCGCGCCCAGGAAGAAGAAATGCGGCAGAATATGGAAGAGCTGCAGGCTACCCAGGAAGAAATGCAACGCAACCAGGCCGAAACAGAGGGGACCATGCTGGCTATTAACAATACCCTGGCCATTGCCGATTACGACATTGAAGGACACATCACCAAAATAAACACGACGTATTTGAATTTGATGGGATACGCTGCATCGGAAGTGGTGGGCGAGCACCATAGGATTTTTGTAACCAAGGAAGAAAAAAGCAGTGAGGAATACCGGCAGTTTTGGCGCGACCTGGCCGCAGGCAAAAGCCAGAAAGGCACCTTTAAACGGATTACCCGCCAGGGAACACCTGTTACCATAAAATCCACTTTTACCCCTATCCGTAACCGTCAGGGGGAAATTAGCCGAATTATGGAAATCGCTTACGAAATCTAAAAAGCAAAAAAGTCCCGCGACCCGGGACTTTTTTGTTAACCTAAACCTAAACCTATGAGAAGATTTACTTGTTGCCCGAATTAACGGGAGGTTAGACAAAATGTTTCAACTTTCGTGCCGGTTTTTTTAAAAAAATTTTACCTATGGCTGTTTCTGAAGCTTTTTGGCAAAAACTTTCCTGAACTTTTCCAGCTTAGGGGCAATAATGTACTGACAATAAGGAGCCGATGGATTTAGCCGGTAATAGTTCTGATGGTAATCTTCAGCCGGGTAAAATTCAGTAAACGGTGAAATTTCGGTCACAATAGGCCGGCCGAAAGCACCCGATTCGTCCAGTTTTTTGCGATAATATTCAGCCTTTTTCTTTTGCACTTCACTGTGGTAAAAGATAACCGAGCGGTATTGGGTTCCTACATCATTGCCCTGACGGTTTAGGGTGGTGGGATCATGCGTTTTCCAAAAAATCTCCAGCAGCTCATCATAAGAAATGACGGAGGGGTCAAAGGTAATCTGAACCACCTCGGCATGGCCCGTAAGTCCGGTGCAAACTTCTTTATAGGTAGGATTTTTGACCTTACCCCCTGCATAACCGGAAACCACTTTCTGCACCCCCGCCACCTGCTGAAAAATGGCCTCCGTACACCAAAAACAGCCACTGCCAAATGTGGCCAGTTCAAATACCGTATTCATGTTCTGATAGATTTGTTTCTTATTTTCAGTAATGGATTGCGCGCAACCTACAAGACCATTCAACAACAGAATGGATGTAGCAAGTCCAAGGAAATGATTGCTCATACCTTTTTAACTAATGCCTGATGCATTTTGTTTGGTAACGTAGCTTAATAATTGCGGTAAAACTCGCGAATGGCCGGTGTGAGTTGGTCATAAATGGGTCCGGCGAAAGCAAGAAATAAGTTTTGCGGATCGGGCGGAAAGGCCTCCGGGCGCTTGCACATTTCAATCTGTTGCGGGCTCAGCGCGCGCTCATCGCCATTAAACCGTGCCCAAGTGGCGTTCCATACATAACGTCCCGGAAATTTTTGATGGGTCATTACTGCACCTGTCTTGGCGTTTGTTATTATCATACTTAAAATCCCTTGCGACACTACCTCCCGTCGTACGGTAGTAACTTTAGCTGTTACGGTATTATAAACTGGCACGGTTTGTCCGTTTACCTTTGCTTCACCTACTTTCACACTGTCTTTACTTACTGTTTCCACTCGCTCGTTGGTAGTAACATTTCCTACACTGAAATCATCAAACTGGAGGCGCATAACCTGATCAACCCGTGGCAGGTGCAACTCCTGCGCCGCAACGGGATTGAAAAATCGTACAAAACCCTGATCCGTATAATTGCGATTTAAAAATTCCCATATCTTATCCTGGAAGAAACTGCCGCTCAGGTTGTAACGTGCGGGCACAGCAACCTGTTCAACAACCACAAAGACGGTTGCCTCGTTACGGGCTTTCTCCAGATATTCGATAACATCTTTGTAGTTGGGAATATACTGATGGACTTCGCTGAACTCATAAAAAGCGCGCTTGGCATCTTCGCGGGTTCCTTTCATGAGCGAGGCAATCCCGGCATTATATAATTCCTCGGCAGCTTTTTCTTTGATGGGCCCGATTTCGGCATAGTAATTTTTTGGGTTTGGTATTATCCGCAAAGCACCGGGTGATTGCCGGATAGCCTCGTACATGGTATTGATTTTTTCATAGGATTGCAGAGCATTTCGCCATCGTGTGGGAGCATTCGAGGCAATTTGATTTTTCGCATCCGTCTCCAGCCACTCCAATGCCATGGGGTAGCTGTTGCGCAAAGTTTCTCTGGATTTATTATGGTCAGGGTTTTGACGCAGTCGCGCTACAGCCTGCATCACCGCCTCAAAATAATCTCCGCGTTCAAAGGCCTGCTTACCCGATGAGCAGGCCGTGAGTACACCCAGCAGGGCAATAAGACATGTGGAGGAGAGATGGTTACACATAAAAGTAATTTAAACGACCCTGAATTTACGGTTTCCGCCTGATTATATCACCTCTCAAATCACCGGCATTTTTTTAATGAGCATGATGATTACCCGTCCGTCGGACAGTTACTTCATCCCGGTCATCTACGCGCAAACTCATAAGGCCCGCTATTATCATACTGATTCCTCCGGTTACCAGGACGAAAACTGTTTCACCATTGAAGATTTGGTTAACCAGAAAGCCGAGCAACGTTCCTGCAACAATTTGCGGAATGACAATAAAGAAATTGAACACGCCCATATAATATCCCATTTTTTCGGGTGGAAGTGAGCCGGAAAGCATGGCATAAGGTATGGCAAGGATACTGGCCCAGGCAATGCCTATACCTATCATTGATAACACGAGCCAATTCGGATCTTGAAGAAAATAAAAAGAGGCAAGCCCGGCTCCACCTAATATCAAGGAGATAAGGTGCGCAACACGACGGCTGGAGTATCGGGCAATAACCGGTAAAGCAAATGCCGCGAGAGCTGCAACTCCGTTGTAAACCGCAAACAGAAAGTTGACCCAGTCTGCGCCATCGTTATATGCCTTACCTGCTGTATCTGTGGCGTGATAAAAATACCGTGTAACTACCGGTGTGGTGTAAATCCACATGGAGAAAAGTGCAAACCAGGAAAAGAACTGCACCACAGCCAATTGTACCATGGTTCGGGGCATGTCGAGAAAATCCACGGCCATGTGCACAATGCCGAGATATGAGCGCCGCTGACGGATGTAAAGGGCAGCGAGTAAGAATACCAATCCGAAAATCAACAGGCCACCCGGTAATACATACATTTCTCTTTCTACTGACACCTCCAGCACGAATAGACCTGCCAGCAGGGCTGCTGCAACTAATCCGATACCCGTTCGCATCAGGCGCTTTTGATGATGATCTTCCTTTTCCAGTTTTCTTTTTTCCCGGTTACGAAGTTTTTCCAGTTGTTCGGCTGTTGGCGGATATTCTTTTGAAGAGAAAACCGTCCACATTACGGTAACAAAGAGCGCAAATGCACCCACGTAAAAAGCGTATCGAACTGATTCCGGCACAACACCTTCGGGAGCGGTATTGGCAAACCAGTTACTGAAAACATAAGGCAGTAAAGAAGCTACCACTGCACCGGTACCGATAAAGAAGCTTTGCATGGCAAAGCCGGTGGTGCGCTGTGCCGGAGGAAGCATATCGCCAACAAAAGCGCGGAAAGGCTCCATGCTGATGTTAATGGATGCGTCCATAATCCACAATGTCCCTACGGCAATCCACAAGGCGGGCGAGTTGGGCATCAGGCAAAGACTAAGCGATGCGAGGATGGCACCAACGGTAAAGTAGGGTCGCCTTCTTCCCCAGGCCGGGTGCCAGGTGCGGTCGCTGTAAAAACCAACAATGGGTTGCACTATCAGGCCTGTTATAGGTGCGGCGAGCCAGTATGCAGCCAGGTCATCGGCCTGCGCACCAAGGGTTTGAAAGATTCGGCTGGTGTTGGCATTCTGGAGGGCAAATCCAAACTGAATCCCCAGAAATCCGAAGCTCATATTCCAAATCTGCCAGAATGAGAGCCGTGGTTTAGCTGTTTCCATGCACTACCAATGAATAATAATTTCCTGATCCGATTCCGGCAAGGTAAGGGATATTACCTCTTCTTCCATAGCCGGTTCCGGATCGGCAATCGGATCGAATTTTTCAAGGGGCTCAAACAACCTCAGGACTTCGCGTTGGCTTTTTAGCAGGTTGCCTGAAAGTTTAAAATCAGGGTTACCGGAGAAGCCATGAAAAATAATTTTCCAGGTGGTAAAGCCCGGTTTGAAAATTCCCGATGGTTTTTCCAAAATCAACCGCCTGTCATTTGAGGAAAACCGGATGCTGCGCCTGTAAAATTCATTGTCGCGGTAGCGAAAAGTTTCTCCGTCATCCTGGTAAAAAACAAATGATGAATCAGGCCCTGCGTACAAGTGAAGTTCGATGACAGGTGATTGTTCGCGCGTATTTTGCCCGGGCTGGCTCATGGGAATAATGGCGCCCGCTCTGACAAAAACGGGCAACCGGTGAAGCGGACTTTCAATAAGCAGTTCGGTGTTTCCGCTGTGTAGTGCGCCGTTGTACAAATAATACCATTGGCCTTGCGGCAGGTAGAGTTTGGTTATATCACGGGTGCTTTCCGTTGGCGCAACAAGTAGATTTGGTCCGAAAAGATATTCGTTCTGATAGCTTGCCTCGTAAATTTTAGGGTCGTGGGTAAAATCAATGGCCAGCGAGCGTTGTACAGGCATTCCTGTCTGCGAGGCTTCATAAAACACCGAATACAAGTACGGCAACAGCCGATATCGGAACCGGGCATAGTTACGGCAAATTTGTTCGGCTTCTTCGCCATAGGTCCATGGTTCGGAGTCGCGGGTGTTAATCATGGTGTGTCCGCGGAAGAAAGGAGAGAAGCTTCCGATAGAGAACCAACGTGTAAACAGTTTTGTATCGGCATTGCCCACGAAGCCCCCAACATCATATCCGGCAAAGGCAACTCCCGAAAGGCCAAGGCTGTTGACCAGCCGCACGCCCAGCAGCATGTGTTCATCATAGGCAACATTATCGCCTGTCCATACGGCTGCATAGCGTTGTACGCCTGCATATCCGGAACGCGTGAGATTAAAAGGTCGTTTGTTCAAGAGTGCGCTGGCTCCTTCGTACGAACTGCGGGCCATTAGTAATCCATACACGTTGCGCCCTTCGCGCATGGTGGTGGGTTGTCCGTCGAAGTTAAACTCAACCAATTCGGGAAGCATATTCCCCCAGGTAGCAATTTCATTCATGTCGTTCCAGAAACCCTCCACGCCCAGGTTGGTGTAGGCTTTCAGTTTTTCTTTCCACCATGCTCTGGTTTCGGGTTTTGAGAAATCGGGGAAGTGACACCAGCCCGGCCAAACCTGTCCGGTATAACACGTGCCATCGGGATATTTGAGAAACACATCCTTTGCTATACCGTCTTCATAAGGCTCGTATCCTTTTTCTGCTTTTATTCCCGGGTCGCACATCAGCACGATTTCAAAGCCCATGGATTTGAGCTGTTCGATCATTTTTTGTGGGTCCGAAAACCTTGCCTTGTCCCAGGTAAAGATTTTGTAGTTGTCCATATAGTGAATATCGAGGACCAGGGCATCACAGGGAATTTGCTTTTCGCGGAACGTTCGGGCTACATTCATTACTTCGGCTTCAGGATAATAACTATAGCGACATTGCTGATACCCTAAACTCCAAACGGGCGGGAGTGGCATTCTGCCGGTAAGCCCGGTGTACTCCCGCAGAATGTCGGCAACGGTAGGCCCATATATGAAATAGTAATCCATAACGCCGCTGTCGGCCGAAAAGCTGGCAAAACGGTTGTTGGACGCGCCGAAGTTGAAAAATGTTTTATGTGAGTTGTCGAAAAATATGCCATAGGCAAGCCCGTGGTGAATGCCGATGTAAAAGGGAATCGAGCAGTACAGCGGATCGGTGCCGCCATGGTAAGCAAACGCATCGGTGTTCCAGTTGGTATAGCCTTGTCCTTTGCGGTTAAGCGGACCCGTTTTCTCGCCCAGGCCTATAAAAATCTCATTATCCTGAAGTTTCTTATACGTGGTAACCTGCTCACCAATCCAACCCGTACCGAACGATTCATCGTCCTGATTAATTATACGGCCATCTGTTGTACTAACAGACACACGCAGCGGATATTTCTGTAAGGTGATTTTCAGGTGCTTTCCGGTAAGCGTGATTGCTAAATCGTGATTTTCAAGATAAAATTCGGCAGCCTGAGGATGACGGATTACGGCATATGATTTTCTTTCTTTCCTTTGGGTTCCGGACGTGATGCGGAACATCCAGTCGGAATAAAAAGTAATGTCATAAAACCCGTTGTCGCTGTTAACGGAAATACCGTGTTGGGTCTGTTTAAAACTCTGAAAGTTACCTGCCGACTGATACAGTGAAGACGGATTTTCTGATTCCATATCAAATGCGATTAAAGGCGTTCGGGCAAATATCCGAATCTTGAAGTATTTCTCAGGAGGCGGTTTCTAAATTGATTGTTTAATGCAAACGATTTCGCAAACGATCGCGTGCAAAATTATCTTAACAGTTGTTTGGAAATACTTGCCCTTCTGTAAATTTCCGACTCGACAAGATTTTATTCTGTAAACAAAATTTAAACTATGCGGATTTTTTACAAAAAGGTTCATTTAGCAACGCTGGTGCTGCTTGTCAGCTTAAGCACCGGCTTATTGGCGCAAAGCCGAACGGTGAGCGGCAGGGTGCTGTCCAGTGATGATGGCGCTCCTGTACCTGGTGTTAACGTACTGGAAAAAGGTACAAACAACGGTGTGGTTACCGATTCAGACGGCCGATTTTCTATTCGGGTAGGCGGTCCGAACTCGGTGCTGGTGTTTTCTTTCGTTGGATATGCTACTCAGGAAGTTGCCGTGGGAAACCAAACAACTATCGACGTTACACTTCAGGTGCAGGTTTCCTCGCTTGAAGAAGTTGTGGTAATCGGTTACGGACAGGTAGAAAAGAAAGACCTAACCGGTTCAATCGTTTCTGTAAACCAGGCTTCCTTTAATAAAGGCGTTATGGCTTCGCCACAAGATTTGTTGGTTGGAAAAGTGGCGGGTGTAGTGGTAACCCAGGGAAGCGGTGCACCCGGAAGTGGCGCCCAGATCCGCATACGTGGCGGCTCTTCGGTTAATGCAAGTAATGATCCGCTAATCGTAGTGGATGGTTTTCCGCTGGACAACAGCGGTGTTGCGGGTATGTCGAACTCACTTAGCACCATCAATCCCAACGATATTGAAACCATTACCGTGCTAAAAGATGCATCGGCTACAGCCATCTATGGTGCCCGTGCATCCAACGGCGTCATTATTATAACCACTAAAAAAGGAGCGGTAGGAAAACCCACGTTGAACTACAATGCCCAGGTATCGCTCAGTACGCTGGCAAGAAAAGCCGAGGTTCTTACCGGGGATGAATATCGGGATTTAATTCAAGGACTTGTGGGTAATTACGGCATAGATGCTGCGGCTGCATCCAAACTTGGCAACGAGAATACCGATTGGCAGGATGAGGTGTTCCGCAACGCAGTTTCAACCGACCACCTTTTAAGCCTGTCGGGAAGTACAAAAAATATTCCTTACCGGGTTTCCTACGGTTTTACCGATCAGCAGGGAATTCTTAAAACCACTTCCATGCAGCGGCATTCTTTTAACATTAATGTTTCACCAACCCTCCTTAATGATAACCTCCGAATCAATGCCGGTATCAAGGGAATGCACACGCGCCACAACTTTGGCGATGAAGGAGCTATCGGGTCGGCTGTTTCGTTCGATCCTACGCAACCGGTTCGCAATGGTAACACCCGCTGGGGTGGTTATTTCACGTGGACCATCGATCCGAATGATCCCAATTCCGATGCCAGTGCCATTGCGCCTCGAAATCCGGTGGCCCGACTTGAGCTTACGGATAACCGTTCGAAAGTATTTCGATACATAGCCAACCTTGAAGCCGACTACCGCTTCAGCTTCTTGCCCGAACTGCGCGCCCACTTAAACATGGGTATTGATCATTCCAAAAGCGAAGGTTTCAATAACGTTTCGCCCCTTGCACCATGGACCAGCGAGTTGGGCAGCCGGACGGATTACACAGGAGAAAACCAATCCAGACTTCTGGATTTGTACCTGAATTACTCTAAAATTCTTAACGACCATAAAATTGATTTCACCGCAGGGTACTCATATCAGAGTTTTCAGCGGGATGGTTCAAATTTCAGCCGCAGTTTTGATGGCTCTGTTTATTATGATTATGAGGTTACGCAGGATGGCGACACAGTTGCCCGTAAGTTTATCCCTAATCCCAATTACCTCATTTCGTTTTTCGGAAGAGCTAATTACAATTACAAAGGAAAGTACCTGGTTACCGCCACGCTGCGTACCGATGGTTCATCCCGTTTCTCGGAAGACAACCGTTGGGGACTTTTCCCGGCTGTAGCCGTAGCCTGGCGTTTGAAATCTGAAAATTTTCTGGCCGATGCAAGAAGCCTGTCTGACCTGAAGTTGCGACTGGGTTATGGCGTTACCGGCCAGCAGGATGTGGGTGGAGCGTATCCGTACCTGCCCGTTTACGTATTGAGCACGCCTACTGCCCAGTATCAGTTTGGAAATACATTCTATCAGACTTTCCGGCCTTCGGCATATGACGCTTCATTTAAGTGGGAAGAAACCATTACCTATAACGCAGGAGTAGATTTTGGTTTGTTTTCCGACCGGATCACCGCATCGGTTGACTACTATTTCCGTGAGTCGCGCGACCTGATTAACACTATTCCCATTCCGGCCGGCAGCAACTTTAACAACTTCCTAACCACCAACATCGGAAATCTGGAAAACCGTGGGGTTGAAGTCACCCTCAACGCCAAAGCGGTTAAAACCAACACCCTGACCTGGGATATCGGCTTTAACCTTTCGCACAATAAAAACAAGATAACTAAACTTACTGCCACGGACGATCCGAATTACCAGGGTATTAACATTGGAGGCATCTCCGGAGGCGTGGGCAACACCATTCAGAACAACAATGTCGGATTTCCGCAAAATTCATTTTTTGTATTCCAACAGATTTATGACGCCAATGGCCGTCCGATTGAAGGCCTATATGTTGACCGTACCGGCAATGGCGGCAACGTGGTAAGTAACCAGCTGAACAAGTACCACTACAAGCAACCGGCTCCAATTGTTTTAATGGGCTTTACTTCCATGCTTACCTATAAGAATTTTGACTTCTTCATGGCCGGACGTGTAAGCCTGGGCAATTACGTTTACAATAACGGTGCATCCAACACTTTCTACCAGGCGGCATTCAACAACAACACGGTAACCTTTAACAATCTGAGGAGATTTATCTACGACTCCGGTTTTGCCTCAGCCCAGTACTGGTCAGACTTTTATGTGGAGAACGGCTCGTTTTTCAAAATGGATAATATGAGCCTGGGTTATACTACTTCTCAGTTGTTTACCCAGAAGCTGAAGGCGCGTTTCAGCTTTACAGTGCAGAATGCATTTATGATTACCAAGTACTCAGGTATCGATCCGGAAATTGCAAACGGCATCGATAACAATCTGTATCCGCGTCCGCGCGTGTTTCTGTTTGGTGTCAACTTAACTTATTAATGATTGTTTCATGAACAAAGGAATTTCTATGATACGCCTTATCTGTAAAACGGGATTTTTTACCCTGGCGCTGTTGATGACAGCCTGCCTGGG
The DNA here is from genome assembly GCA_025055435.1 of Cyclobacteriaceae bacterium. GTDB lineage: Bacteria > Bacteroidota > Bacteroidia > Cytophagales > Cyclobacteriaceae > UBA2336. The sequence continues at coordinate 13,402 of JANWWN010000025.1, forward strand.
CGACCTCGATCCAAAGGATCTCGGTCCGAATGTGCTAAACGCATCCAACGTTTACCGCACGAAAGAAGATTTTAAACGCGGTTTGGCTAAACTCTATGCATCGTTTGTGCTAAGCGGTCAGCAGGGCCCGGTTGGACAAAATGATATTGCAGGGATTGATGAAGGCTTTGGTGTGTACCTGCGGGCTTACTGGTATTGCCAGGAACTAACGACCGATGAAGCCGTGATTTCCTGGAATGACCAGACCATAAAAGATTTTCATTGGCACACCTGGACACCCAGCGATGTGTTCATATCAGCCATGTACGCCCGTATTATGTACACGGTTGCCATTGCCAATGAATTTATCCGCGCATCGGCAAATAACACTGATCCGGATATTCAGAAGTTTCACGCCGAAGCCCGCTTTATCCGTGCGCTTGCTTACTATCATGCCATTGACCTGTTTGGCAATCCGCCTTTTGTCACCGAAGCCGACAGGCCCGGTTCATACTTTCCCCGGCAGATTTCCAGAAGTGATTTATTCGATTACATTGAGTCGGAATTGATTGACATTGAAGATGATTTGGGTAATCCGAAGTTTGAATACGGCCGGGCAGATAAAGCCGCAGCTTGGATGTTACAGGCCAAGTTATATCTGAATGCGGAAGTGTATAAGGGCACGCCCAAATACACCGAATGCATTACTGCACTAAACAAGATTTTCACTTCCGGCGCGTACACCCTGGCCTCCAACTACCGCCATAATTTCGTGGCCGACAATCACAACAGTCCGGAAATTATACTCGCCTTTAATCACGATGGCCAGCGTACCCAAACCTATGGCGGCATGGTCTTTATTATTCATGCATCAATAGGAGGCAGCATGAACTCAATGGCAACATTTGGCGTGCAAAACCCGTGGGCCGGAATTCGCACCACGAAACAGTTTGTTAACAAGTTCAGTGACATTAGTGGCAGCACCGACACCCGGGCATTGTTCCATACCGATGGACAGTCGCTGGAAATCAATGATATTGGTGTATTTACCGATGGTTATGCCATTACCAAATTCAGAAACCGTACGTTGGCCGATAATCTGCCGCCCAATCCACATCCTGATTTTGTGGATACCGATTATCCGATGTTCCGCCTGGCCGATGCTTACCTGATGTACGCTGAAGCCGTGTTACGCGGAGGTACCGGTGGTTCATTGTCTCAGGCACTGACCTATGTTAATCAGATCCGTCAGCGTGCTTATGGCGACACTTCGGGTAACATCACGCCGGCCATGTTAAACCTGGATTTTATTCTGGATGAACGTGCGCGCGAGTTGTATTGGGAAGGACACCGCAGAACCGACCTGATTCGCTTCGGCAAATTTACCGGTGGGTCATACCTGTGGGCATGGAAAGGTAATGTTAAGGAAGGTACATCCACACCGGCTTTCCGTGATTTGTTTCCTATTCCTGCCGCTGATATGGCTGCTAATCCTACTTTGACGCAAAACCCGGGTTATTGATACTTTTAATTTGAATGGATATGCTAACAAATAAATCTCTGATTAAAATATTTTCGACTGCGCTCCTGGCACTATTGATTCTTTCGGTAGTGTCGTGCGAAGAAGATGGCGAGAAAGTTACGCTGCCTGATGCCGAAACATTTGCTGCTCCTGAACTTTTGTTTGAACCCGGAGCGCCTAAGGTTCTTCTTCCTGAGGATGATGCGGATTTGTTGTACGAAATTCCTTGGAAGAATGCGAACTACGGTATTAATGTTTCCATTCGATATGAAGTGGAAATTTCGGATAGCGAAGATTTTGACGGTGCCGTTCGAACAATTGCGGCCATCGAAGGTCGGGGGCCTGGAGAAACGCGAACGGCACGCGTCACCGTAAAGCAAATGAACGATGCTATGCTGGCCCTGGGATTACCAGCTTTTACGCAGCATGAAATTTATTTCAGGGTAAAATCAACGGTCAATGGAACTACACTCGAACCGCTATATTCTAACGTTGTAAGTGCCCTCATCACCGGATACAGAATCAGTGAATGTGGTAATTTCTGCTCGGTAGGGATTATAGGAAGTGCCACTCCAGGCGGATGGTCTACGGATACCGATATGCGTCTTCTCGACCCTTCGGGAACAGATCGCTCAACCTGGACCGTTACCATCTACCTTACGGGCGGGCAGCACGTAAAGTTCAGGGCAATGGATTCCTGGGACACGAACTGGGGGAGCACGGCCTTTCCTACAGGCACCGGTACCCAAAACGGCCCGGATATTCCGATACCCACATCAGGATACTATAATGTAACTTTTAATGATGAAACGGGAGCTTACAGGTTTGTTCTTATTACAAGCTCGTATTCTCAAATTGGAATCATAGGAACGGGTGTAGGGGGCTGGTCGGACAGCAACGAAAAATTTCTTACCCGTAGCGGTCCGACTGGTGCTGCTGCGCATATTTGGACCGGTACCATCAACTTTGTTGCGGGTGAGGTGAAATTCCGGGCCAATGCCTCCTGGAGTACCAATTGGGGTGGTACCCGCTATCCTAGCGGATATGGTATTAATGATGGTCCTAACATCACTATTCCAACCGGCGGAACATACTTTGTTTACTTTAATTCAGCTTCCGGCGAGTACCTAATCGGCTCTGTTGCCAACAGCGCGCCTTATGGCACGGTAGGTATGATCGGGCCAGCAACACCCAATGGGTGGGGAGGACCTGATACTGACCTGATTAAAAACCCGGCTAATCCGTACCGGTACTCCAGGGTGTTTACTTTAGTTGCGGGTGACCTGAAATTCAGAGCTGATGACAGCTGGACGGTTAACTGGGGTGCCTCCTCATTCCCCGGAGGTATAGGAGTACAGGATGGCGCCAACATCCCGGCTCAGGCCGGAACCTATTTTATAACCTTCAATTCGCTGACAGGCGAGTATTATTTCCTTAAGTAATAGCTTGAATGAATTAAAGCCGGCATTGGTTTTTCTTATGCCGGCTTTGTTTTTAAATTGAGAATATGCGCAGAGTAATCATCTGGTTGATTTTTTATTTTCCGGCAACGGTATGGGCGCAACGCGTAGTCCTTGATCCGGTAATTTCACCTGTCTTTTTTCGACACAACGATGTGATAACGGTAACCTATGATGTTACCGGAACTCCGCTGGCTTCATTAAATAACGCATGGGCATGGGTATGGATACCCGGCCCAAATATCAATTCCCGCTACAACATCAATCCGGCTACTTCGGCAGCCGACCCGGCCAAATTCACAAAAAGCATCAATGCCGGACGAACAATCTTTACACTATCGTTTAAGCCAACCGATTTTTTCACGCAAAATATAACTTCATATAATCAACTGGGGATTTTGCTGAAAGCCAACGACTGGCCCGCCGGCCAGACAAGTGATTACCTGGCTACATTCTGGGATGGTAACTTTCGGATAGCGCTTACTTCTCCGCTAAGCCGACCCCTCTTTGTAAACACTAACGATAATTTTACGATTTCTGCCGAAATACCCGTTAACGGAAGCTTTCAACTTTTCATCAACGGTACGCTTGTAAGTTCACCTGCTAATGTCAGGAATTTGTCGTATACGCATACTGTAACGGAAACAGCCGGCTACGGAACGGTTGTGTTGCGTGCATCGCAGGGTACAAACTTCGATCAGGTTGAATTTCAGTATTTGCTCCGCACAGGCAGCCCAACTCAGTCACGGCCTCCCGGAATTATTCCGGGTATAAATTATTCCCCGGATCCAACCCGTGTTACTTTGTGTCTTCAGGCACCGGGAAAAAATTCAGTTTATGTGCGGGGAGACTTCAGTAACTGGGACGTTCTTCCGCAAAACCTGTTGAAAAAAGACGGAGAATTTTTCTGGATTGAACTCACCGGGCTTACGCCAGGGCAGGAGTATGCCTTTCAGTACCTTGTAAACGAAACGCTTTGGATTGCCGACCCGTATGCGGATAAAATTCTGGATCCGGATGACCAGTACATTCCTTCAACCACATATCCTGGTTTAAAACCATATCCGGCAAAGGCGCGTTCTGCTTTTTGGTATTTTAACCGTGTATCGGTTTTTCAAACTGCACAAACACCCTATGTATGGCAAAGCACCGGCTATCAGCGCCCGGATAAAAAGAAGCTGGTGATTTATGAACTGCTGATTCGTGATTTTTTTGATTCCGGCAACCGCAATTATCAAAACCTCATCGATACGCTTTCCTACTTTAAGCGGCTGGGCATTAATGCCATTGAACTCATGCCCGTCATGGAATTCAATGGTAATGAAGGATGGGGCTATAACCCTACCTTTATGTTTGCGCCCGATAAATATTACGGCACAAAAAACAAACTCAAGGAATTCATCGATAAATGTCATCAGAATAACATCGCGGTAATACTCGATATTGCGCTTAATCATCAGGATATTCCCAATCCGATGGCCATGCTTGATTTTGATTTTACGAATTATACGCCAACCGCGAACAACAAATGGTTTAATGTTACAGCCCGGCATCCGTTCAATGTTTTCTATGATATGAACCACGAAAGCCCTTATACCAAAGCTTATGTGGATACGATATGCTACTACTGGCTGAATGAGTATAAAGTGGATGGCTTTCGTTTTGATTTGTCAAAAGGATTCACACAGGTAAACAGCGGCAACAATGTGGACCTGTGGTCAGCCTATGACCCTTCGCGAATTGCATTATTAAAGCGCATGGCCGATAAAATCTGGAGCCATACTCCGGATGCCATCATTATTCTGGAGCATTTTGCAGTCAATACCGAAGAAAAGGAACTGGCTGAGTACCGGGCCAACGAAGGCAAAGGAATGTTGTTATGGGGAAATTTGCACTACGCATACAATCAGAACACCATGGGCTACTCCGATAACTCTTCACTCAACTGGGTGTACCATGGCACGAGAGGGTGGACTGTTCCCCATGTGGTGAGTTACATGGAAAGCCACGATGAAGAAAGGCTCATGTATAACAATATTACCCACGGTAACGCTGCGTCAGGATACAGCACCAGGAACCGTGCCACAGCTTTGGATCGGATGCGCGGCGCAGCAACGATTTTTTATACCATTCCCGGACCTAAAATGCTGTGGCAGTTTGGCGAACTGGGTTATGACTTTAGTATCAATCATTGTGTAAACGGCACGGTTAACAACAATTGCCGCCTGGATCCCAAGCCGGTAAAATGGGACTATCGGCAAGAGGGCTCACGATACCTGCTGTATAGGCACATTGCCGATTTAATTCGGTTGCGCAATACGTATAGTGTGTTTCACAGAGGTACTGCGACATTCTCAGGAGCCAACAATCTGCTCAAGCAACTTACGCTAAGAAATGCGCCGTACACGGCTACACCTTCATCGCCTGAACAGATGAACGTTCACATAGTGGTAAACTTTGATGTGGTGTCACGAACGGCACAAATCAATTTTCCGCATTCGGGAACATGGTATGATTACTATTCGTTTGGTACACCTGTTTCAGTTTCCGCCCTGCCTTACACGCTGCAGCTACGACCGGGCGAGTACCGGCTGTTTACCGATGTAGAGATAAGTAATCCGTTAATCACCGAAATTCCGGAAGAGAGCAGCGAAGAGTTAGCTGTTTATCCTAACCCAACCGAAAAAGTTTTGTACATTGAAGCCAGCGAACCGGTATTGTCGGTTTCGGCAACATCCGTTAACGGAAAAGTATATCAACCACTTCGTACGGGCGATGCAGAATGGAGTATCGAACAACTTCCTGCAGGGCTGTATGTGATCTCCATTTACAGATCGGGTAAGCCGGTTAAACACGTACGAATAATAAAACCCTGAAAGTATCACTCGGCAGCGAGTGCACGCATACCCTGTGTGGCGCGGAAACTGAAGTCGAATAAGGCCATGTTTTCCCAGCTCGACCCGTCGGTGGCTTCAGGACCTTTAAAGGCTACCCAATCGGGTGCCCAGTAACAAAAGCCGATACCCTGAGGCACATTGTTTAGTATTTGCCGAATGCGCACCAGGTATTGGTATTGCCCCTGCTGGGATGCACCGTAGCCATCTATGAGGTGCTCGTTTAATCCTACTAAATTATTGGTCCAGTCGGCCCAGTTTAAGGTAAACGGATACGCAGTTTCAGCAAGCACAATAGGTTTATTGAACTCGCTGGCGAGTGAAGCTAAACTGGTTTGCACGATATTCAGGTTACGTGTATGCCAGCGGGCATAGTAGGAAATTCCAATTAAATCGTATTCAACATTTTCTTCCTTAAGAATATTGAAAAACCAGTTACTGTTTTGCGGGTTGGCATAGTGAATCATGATTTGCGAACCCGGATGACCATTGCGCAAGCCCGATATGGCCCGCTTAAGCAGGTGGATGAAGTTTGCCCGGTTAACCGAAAGACGACCATCGGGCCACAGTAACCCATCGTTTATTTCATTACCGGCCTGAACTATGTCGGGTTGCAACAGGCCGGCAACCTTTCGGCTGTAATTGAAAACACTGTCGGAGAGGGCCGTGAAGCCCAGCGATTGCCAGGCTGAGGGCTTGGTTTGTGCGCCCGGATCGGCCCAGGTATCGGAGTAATGGATGGTTATCCAGAGTTTTAGTCCTTTATTCTTTATCTCACTGGCAAATGCCTGTACTTCGTTTAATGAACTATGTGCTGAGCCGGGTGTATGCCACAGGCGAAGACGAACATAATTACTACCGGCTTCTTTAAATATATCCAAAGCATCACGCTGAATGCCTTGCTGATTTTTGAATGGGATGTTCCGCTGCCGGATTTCCGGAAGGAACGATAGGTCAACCGCACGAATAGTAGCAGGCGGAAGTAATTCGTTGGGTGAAGCAGGCGTATCTTCCTTCTTTTCACAACTCATCCACACTAAACAAATCAGTATAATGCCGAATTTCCTCATAACGCTGTCGTTCAGTCTGAAAAGTACTATACTTGGCCTTTGATTACAACACATATTATGCGCTTCTGTGTTCTTATTATTTTATTTTCTGTTCATGTAGCGAATGTAACCGGCCAAACCACTTTTGTAGATAAAAACGGAATATGGCGCTGGCGTGATTCAGGTAGGGAGGTCTGTGCATTCGGCGTTAATTATACGGTTCCATTCGCTCATGCGTACCGGACTGCCAAACGAATGAATGTCGACATCGAAAAGGCTATCGATAACGATGTATATCACTTTGCCCGATTGGGTCTTGATGCATTTCGTGTTCATGTGTGGGATACGGAAATAAGTGACACACTGGGTAACCTGATTCATAACGAACATTTACGATTGTTTGACTACCTCATCTTTCGGATGAAGGAGCGTGGAATGAAATTTATCATCACACCCATTGCGTACTGGGGTAATGGATGGCCCGAGCCCGATGAAAAGACACCGGGCTTTTCTGCTAAATACGGTAAAGAGGCCTGTTTGGAAAATCCGGATGCTATTCTGGCGCAGCAGCGTTACCTCGAACAATTTGTTAATCACGTAAATACCTACACGAAACTATCCTATAAAGATGACCCCGATGTGCTGGCATTTGAAATTTCGAACGAGCCGCACCACAAAGGAACTCCCCAACAAGTTACCGGTTTCATCAACAGTATGGTCAAGGCTATACGTAAAACAGGGTGCAGGAAGCCCATTTTCTATAATGTTACCCATAGCATTCACCTGGCCGAAGCGTACTTCCTTGCCGACATTCAGGGTGGTACCTATCAATGGTACCCAACCGGGCTGGGTGCGCGTCACAGCTTACAGGGAAATTTACTGCCACACGTTGACCGCTATCCGATACCTTTTTCCCGGGTGAAAGGTTTCTCGCGTAAAACCAAAATAGTTTACGAGTTTGATGCAGCCGATTGTGCAGGCTCCTACATCTATCCGGCTATTGCTCGCAGTTTCCGGACAGCCGGGATGCAGGTAGCTACTCATTTTTCCTACGACCCTTCATTCATGGCCCATTTAAATACGGAATATGGTACTCATTATATGAACCTGTTGTATGCGCCGCATAAGGCAATTGGTTTAATGATTGCAGCTGAAGCTTTTCGCTCGGTTCCGTTATTGAAATCATACGGCAGTTATCCGCAAAACACAACCTTTGAGGGAATTCAAATAAAATATGAAACGGACTTAGCCGAATTGAACACCGTTGAAAAGTTTTACTACACCAGTCATACTTCATCCCAACCAATTGACATTGCTAAAGTCAGGCAAATAGCCGGTACAGGTAACTCACCGGTGGTTCAATACAACGGCAGCGGCGCTTATTTTCTGGATAAGATTGCTAACGGACAATGGCGTTTGGAAATACTTCCTGACGTAGCGTGGATCGATGACCCGTTCGGGCGAACAAGTTTGCACAAAGAAATAGCCTGCCTGGGAGTCAACAACCGAACCATAGGGTTACGATTGCCCGACCTTCCGCCGGATTATTACATTTATTCAGTAATGGATAAACGGTTGTCAGGTCGGGCTGAAAATAGTTATGCGGAATTGAAGCCGGGTGTTTACTTGGTTTCATCTACTGCTTTAAATGATTTTGACGCACAGATGAGGATTCGGCATATTCGCTTGGGCGAATATGCCTATTCACCGGAGGTAATGCCTGCTTTAAAGCCGGATAACATCCGGGTAGTGCACCGCCCTTTGTACGAAGTCAACGCTGAAAAAAGTCATCGGATAAGTGCAACTGTTTATGCTCCTGAAGGAGCGGGTGTATCTTTACATTACCGAATAAACGGAAGATACAAATCACTGCTGATGAAGCAATTTTCTGCTTATGGTTATGAAGCAGAGTTGCCGGGCGATGACCTGCAGGAGGGAATATTAGAGTATTTTATTACTGTACATTCCGGCAATGATTATTGGACATTTCCTGACGGATATAAAACCAATCCTTTGTCGTGGGATTTTCATTTTGTGCAATCCTACAAAAGCAGGATTGTTTATGCAGCGTATCCCGTACAGCTTTTTAAGCCAGAGCGTGACCATGAAAAAATTCTGCGACCATGGGCCCCATCGCGATTAAAACCGTTACCTGATGGAGGCAGTTCGTGGATTGTCGAGCTGGAAAAACCATCATCGGTAGCCCACTACGACAGCAGCACCCGAAATTATTATTACCCCATGCAGCTTTCCGTTTCGGATGTTGCACAGGGAAGAGGTGCTGACCTGATGAACAAAAAACACCTGGGCATACGCGCTCGCACATCATTGGGAGCACCTGTAAAACTATCCGTGGGCCTCATTTCAAAAGATGCACTGGCCTTGGGTTATGAGTTTGTTTCTGACACAGACAAAAATGATCAGCGCATAGGTTTGGAGCAATTAAAGAAAATAAGGATAGCGCTGTTGCCGCGCGGTTATCCTGTTTTTATTCCATACTGGTATGACAGTCATGTAAATGAAAAAGACTTTTCATGGGCAGAACTTGAGAACCTTCAACTGATACTGATTATTCCGGAATCCGTAGCCGGCAATCCTCTTGAAATAGAAATCGAAAAGATATGGCTTGAATAACTTATCTTACAAATGGCAAAACCTCGTAAGCGCTATGATTAGGCTGATAACTGCTGTATGTCTGATGTTTTCCGTATCTGTTTTTGCACAGGCACCTGATAGCATCTTTAAAAAACTTTTCTTCCGGAACATAGGCCCTTTTCGCGGCGGACGCTCGGTTTGCACCAGTGGCGTGGTCAACAACCCGTTGATTTACTACATGGGTACTACCGGAGGAGGGCTATGGAAAACTGAAGACGCCGGCACCACCTGGAAAAATATTTCAGATGAATTTTTTACCACCGGTTCAGTCGGAGCTGTTGCGGTTTCCGAAAGCGATCCCAACATCGTTTACGTGGGCATGGGCGAACATGCCCCGCGCGGCGTGATGACTTCCTATGGTGATGGCGTGTACAAATCGTATGATGGCGGAAAGACGTGGAAAAAACTGGGGCTTGAAAACACAAGGCAGATTGCCCGTATCATCATTCATCCGAAAAATCCCGATATCGTTTATGTTGCTGCTCAGGGTGCCATAAACGGCCCGACTGCCGATCGCGGTGTTTACAAATCGACCGATGGAGGACTCACCTGGCGCAAAGTTTTATATGTTAATGATTTAACTGGATGTTCGGAGCTTTCCATGGATTATCATAACCCGCGCGTGCTGTATGCCGCCATGTGGCATCACCAACGGCTGCCCTGGAAAGTAATCAGCGGAGGTCCGGGCAGCGGATTGTACAAGTCCACCGATGGCGGGGAAACATGGGAAAAAATCCATAACGGCTTACCGAAGGAGCTGGGAAAAATGGCTATTGCGGTGTGTCGCTCCAATTCGGAAAAAGTGTATGCATTAATTGAAAGCGATTCGGAAAAAGAACAGGGCGGTTTGTTTGTAAGCAACAACGCAGGTAAAAGCTGGACAAAAGTGAGCAACGACCACCGGCTGGTACAACGGGCATGGTATTACATTGAAGTTTATCCGGATCCGCAAAATGACAACGTGGTATATGTGCTCAGTGCGCCGTTTTTGAAATCCATAGATGGCGGAAAAACATGGGAAACCATTTCCGGTCCGCATGGCGATTACCATGACATGTGGATTAATCCGAATAATCCGAAAAATTTTGCCATTGCCGATGACGGTGGAGTGGGAATCACTTTCAATGGTGGAGCAACGTTTTCAACAATCTATAATCAACCAACCGGACAGTTTTACCGCCTTAATGCCGATAACCATTATCCCTATCGCATTTATTCCGCACAGCAGGATAATACATCGGTTCGCATCGAAAGCCTGGCTTTAGGTCGTCATGGCATAACCCAGGAAAACTGGACGTATTCAGCAGGGGGAGAGAGCGCATTTCTTGCTTTCAATCCGGATAATCCGCGTTATGTGCTGGGTGGCAGCTATTTAGGAACCATTGAAATACTGGACAGTGAAGTAAAAGCCGGTACCAACATCATGGCTGCTCCAATTCAATACCTGGGCCGTGACGCCAAAGACATGAAATATCGTTTTAACTGGAATGCCCCGATCATCTGGTCGCGGCACGAGCCCAACACCTACTATCATGCCGCACAGTGTTTACTGCGCACGCGCGATCTGGGAAAAACATGGGAAGAAGCGTCTCCTGATCTGACACGCAATCAAAAAGATAAGCAAGGTAAAATGGGAGGGCCCTACACCAACGAAGCAGTGGGTGCTGAAAACTACGGAACCATTAGCTATGTTGCCGAATCGCCTAACGAACCGGGCGTAATATGGGTGGGTACGGATGACGGACTTGTACAGCTTACACGTGATTATGGAAAAACGTGGCTTAATATAACACCGAAAGCCATGCCCGAAACCCTGGTAAATGCCATTGAAATTTCTCCGCACGATAAGGGTACGGTGTATATCGCTACAACGCGGTATAAGTTTAATGATCTGGCTCCCGCGATTTACAAAACAACCGATTACGGAAAAAGCTGGGTGAACATCAGCAACGGTATTCCCTACGGAGCATATGCCCGCGTGGTTCGGGAAGACCCGAAGCGCAAAGGCTTATTATTTGCCGGCACCGAAACCGGTTTATACGTATCGTGGAATGGAGGTCAGCAATGGCAACGCATGCAGCTCAATCTTCCTGTTACACCCATAACCGATTTATTGATTCATCAGGATAACCTGATTGTAGCAACCATGGGTCGGGCTCTCTGGATATTGGACAACCTTCACGTTATCCGTCAATACCAGCCGGCTGATTTGAAGGGAAAATTGTACCAACCCGGTGATGTTTACCTGGGTAACTGGTCAAGCGTGCTCAATGATCCACCCGAAGATTTTGAAGGAACAAGTCCGCATAGCGGTATCAATCCGGTTAACGGTGTTTCGGTTTATTACTATCTCCCCGAAAAGCTTGCCGACTCAATTCATATTTCGCTCGCCATTTTGGACGAACAGGGAAATGTGATAAGGAATTTTTCTTCAAAAAAAGATGAATCGTTTGAAGAATATGATGGCGGACCGGATGCAGAGCCCATACTTACGCGCAATAAAGGCATGAATCTTTTTATATGGGACATGCGGCACAGCACCATGCCCGGTGTTCCTCATGTTTACCTGGAAGGTAATTACCGTGGGCATAAAGTCATTCCCGGAACATACACCCTTGCATTGAAACTGCCGGATAAAGAATGGAGGACTACAGTGAGAATCAAATCTCCTCCCACACTCAGCATTCCGGAATCCCAATACCGCGAATACCATGAATTTATGTCCCGGCTCGAAAACGAGTTAACCGATATGCATAATAAGGTGAATTCACTCTACAAAGCACAGCTTCAGCTTGAAGAGTTGCTCAATGAACTGGAAGAGAATGAAAAGTATGCGGCCCTTAAAAAAGAAGGCGAAACCTTATTAAAGCGTATGAAGGCCTGGGATGAGGATATGATTCAGCGTAAATCGAAAGCATACGATGACGTAGAAAATTTCCCAAATAAATTCACAGCCAATTTTCTGTTTCTAATCAATCAAACCGAAAGCGACTTACCGCGCGTGAACCAGTCCTCACGCGATCGCTATAAAGAGCTCCATGCCGAGTGGGAAGCCTTAAATAAACGATTTGAAGAAATTGCCCTGAGGGAACTGCCGGAATTTAACCGAAAACTGTTTAGTGCCGGAGTAACCGTTATACGTATGGGTAAATTTTAACGGAGACAAATTGCTTTCGGTTTAGTTATGAAAGAAAAAGATTTGTATATTTGACGTATAAGCGTTGTATACTTTGCACGAAAGTGTTTTAGTCGTTATCTGATCGTAATGCATCTAAAAAGATGGGCAAAAAAATACTCATGAAAAACATTGCCATACATCTTGTAATTTTCATATGTACGGGATTAGTAGTAGCGAAAGCACAAAAATTCAGTTACGGATTTAATTTGGGGTATGCTTTAAACATGTATTCCTTCCCGGTTGAAACAAGTCGATTTCATGGTCAGAAAATAAACGCAGGTGGCTCTGTAATTGTCGGTTTTCATGGCTATCGAAGACTAACCAACATTCTAAGATTTGGGACTGGAATAAACTATATGCATGTCAATTCTGATGGGGAGGCAGGGCGTTATCGGGGCTTTTTGGTAAATCCCAACTCAATTGGTACTGTTAATTACCAGATAACTACATCTATCTTTCATTTTCCCGTAGAGATGATCGCCTTTTTTGAGAAAGAAAATGAGTGGAGACCGTTTATGCTGGCCGGGTTAAATTTTTTTTATTATCTTAAAGATGAAAAAAATTTTTTTGTTGTCCCGGATGACTACAATTCCGGCTATGCACTTGTTGCCATTAAAACAAATGAAAACACTATAGACCGGCATTTCGGCTTTCATCTTGGCCTGGGAATAACCCGGCAAATCAGCGATAAGTACGAGGCAACATTAAGGATGACCTATCGGATTAACACCTCTTACTACCTATTCATAAGACCCAGGTACGAAGAACAGAATATTCGGTACACCATTCCTGAATTGTCGTTGCTGTGGTCTTTCCTGCGAGGATAAGAATGGTTCTGTTTTATTCTATAAATAGTTTGACAACCCTAAGCTATGTTGTTTTTTTCTCCTTAAAAAACAAACCAAAAATTATCAGAACCACCAGCGCAAATCCGGCAGGCAGCAGCCAGAACTGTTGCCATTGTTGAGCTGTAAGTGAATCGGCATCCCGAAGAAAGTTGTTATAAGTAACACCCGCAACCTGTGCACCAATAAGCATGCCCAACCCGTAAGTAACCAGCACCAGGAAGCCCTGTGCCTGGCCGCGTATTTTATCGGTTGACTGCTTATCTACGTAAATCTGGCCAGTTACGAAAAAGAAGTCATAACAGATTCCATGTAACGCTATTCCAATAATAATCATCCAGGTAACACTTTCCGGGGCACCGGCAGCAAACAAGGCGTAGCGAACTACCCAGGCCAGCATACCTACCAACAGCATCTTCTTCACACCCAGCCGGGCGAAAAACAAAGGCATGAGCAACATAAACACCACTTCGCTCATTTGTCCGAGTGTCTGGGTTCCGGCAATGTTTTCAAATCCCGAAGCCTGCAGGTAGAGCTGGGTAAAATTGTAATAAGCAGCAAGCGGTATGCAGATGAGAAAAGAACATATCAGGAAAACATAAAAAGGTTTGCTGCCTAGCACTTCCAGAGCATCCAGCCCGGCAATACTGCGAAGCGAAACCTTTTCGCCAGCTCCTTTGGGAGGAGTGTGAGGCAGGGAAAAACTGAATAAACCCAACAATACCGAAGCCGTGCCCGCTGTATAAAGCGGCAGCGGAGTTTTTTCAGCAATTTGTCCGGTAAGTTTTCCCAGTATAAAGCTGATGAACAAACCCGCAACAATCCAGCCGATTGTGCCAAACACCCGTATCACCGGAAATTGTTTCTCCTGATTTTGAATATGATGAAAGGCCAGGGAATTGGCCAGTCCAAGGGTAGGCATATAACATAGGTTATACGCCAGGAGCAGCAGAATAAACAATACAGGTGAAGTGCTCGCTTGTGGCGTGATGAAAAGAATAAGACCGCCCAATATATGCAGAACACCCAGTACCTTTTCCGTGGCAAAATACCGGTCAGCTATTAATCCCAGGAAAAAAGGCGCAACAATGGCAGCAATTGGGTTAACCGTATATGGCCAATGGGTTAAGTTGGTCATGCCCAGCTCGGTCATGTAAACTGCCACACTGGTGTACCATGCACCCCAGATAAAAAATTGAAAAAACATCATGGTACTGAGACGGAAAACCAGGTTGGATGATTGCGACATACTGTTTGGGTTTGATTAAGCATCGAAAATATCAAAGGATTTTGCCGGTTATGCAAACAAGTTTTTACGAAAACGTTTGCATAAAAATCCCATGAATTTTCGCCTTCATCTTTTGCTATATTGTGAGCCGCTAAACCAAACCTGTATTGAAATGAAAAGAAAGCTCAGAATGGGCATGGTGGGCGGAAGTTCCGATGCATTTATCGGAGCAGTCCATAGAAGGGTGGCTGCGCTTGATGGTTACATCGAGCTGGTATGCGGGGCATTCAGCAGCAATCCGGAAAAGAGTAAAGCCACAGGCAAAAGTTTATTCCTTTCGCCCGACCGTGTTTATGAAAGCTACACGGAAATGATTGAAGCTGAGAAGAAGCTTCCGCCCGATAAGCGAATGGATTTCATTTCCATCGTAACACCCAATCACGTTCATTTTGCACCGGCAAAACTCGCGCTGGAAAACGGCTTTCATGTAATATGCGACAAGCCCATGACCTTGTCGCTTGCCGAAGCAAAGCAACTAAAAAGAATTGCAGATAAATCAGGGCTGGTGTTCGCATTAACACATACCTATACGGGCTATCCCATGGTAAAAGAAGCCCGGCAGCTTGTGCGAAAAGGAGTGCTGGGCGCTATTCGAAAAATTTATGTAGAGTACACACAAGGTTGGTTATCCCAACCCATAGAACGAACAGGTCAAAAACAAGCCTCCTGGCGGTCCGACCCGAAATATTCCGGCCTGGGCGGAGCCATTGCCGATATCGGCACGCATGCTGCCAACCTTGCTGAGTTTATTTCCGGTCAAACCATAACTGAGCTGTGCGCTGATTTGCAAACTGTTGTTGCCGGACGCGTTTTGGATGATGATGCCACAATGCTGCTTCGCTTCGATGGCGGAGCAACCGGTATGCTCGTGGCTACGCAGGTGGCAGCCGGTGAGGAAAACAACCTGTTTATACGGGTATATGGCGAAAAAGGTGGACTGGAATGGAGGCAGGAAGAGCCAAATACCCTGGTCGTGAAATGGCCTGACAAGCCACGCCAGATACTGCGCACGGGATTGCCCTATGTAGGCGAAGAGGCAAAAGCCGCCACCCGCGTTCCTTCAGGTCATCCGGAAGGCTACCTCGAAGCATTTGCCAACATCTACGTAGCGTTTGCGCGTGCGGTAAATGATCACAGGAGCGGCAAAAAGATTGACCCGCATCGTTATGGTTTTCCCGATGTTAATGACGGTGTGCGGGGAATGGCCTTTATTGAAGCCGCCGTTAAATCATCACGACAAAAACAAAAATGGGTACGCATACCGGTTTAAATTAGACAATTAATTCATCACAGCATGAAAACCATCAAAGGTCCCGGTTTATTCCTCGCACAGTTTATGGGCGATAAACCACCGTTTAATACCATGGAGTCCATCTGCAAATGGGCAGCATCTCTGGGATTTGTCGGAGTACAGATTCCTACAGTGGATGAACGTTGTATTGACTTGAAAAAAGTTGCCGAAAGCAAAGACTTTGCCGATGAATACAAGGAAACCATCCGCAGTTATGGTGTGGAAATAACCGAACTATCAACACACCTGCAGGGACAACTGGTTGCCGTTCATCCGGCTTACGATATCCTGTTTGACAGCTTCGCCCCGCCTCAATACCGCAACAACCCGAAAGCCCGACAAGCCTGGGCTGTTGACCAGCTTAAACTGGCAGCCAAGGCCAGCCGTAATCTGGGTATTGATGTTTGCGTTACGTTTTCAGGTGCATTGATTTGGCCTTATGTATATCCGTGGCCGCAACGTTCCAAAGGTCTGGTAGATGATGCATTTAAAGAGCTGGCCAAACGATGGTTGCCCATACTGAATTTTTTTGATGAACAGGGTGTGGATTTATGCTACGAAGTTCATGCCGGTGAAGACCTGCACGATGGAATAACATTCGAACGCTTTTGGGAAGCCACCGGTAAGCATCCCCGGGTAAATCTGCTGTATGACCCAAGCCATTTCATCCTTCAGCAACTCGATTATATTACTTACATCGACCACTATCACAGTTTCATCAAGATGTTTCATGTAAAAGATGCCGAGTATCATCCCAACGGAAAATGCGGAGCCTATGGAGGCTATCTCGACTGGAGCGAACGTCCCGGACGCTTCCGCTCGTTGGGCGATGGTCAGGTGGATTTTAAACGCATATTCTCCAAACTGGCCTATTATAATTATCCCGGCTGGGCGGTACTCGAGTGGGAGTGCGTATTAAAACATCCCGAGCAGGGCGCTGCAGAAGGCGCACGCTTCATAAAAGACCACATCATTCGGGTAACCGATAAAGCTTTTGACGATTTTGCTGCGGCAAAAACAGATACAGAAATCAACCGAAAAATTATGGGACTATGAAACGGATAATACAGGCTGCCGCAGCAGTGGCATTGACGCTTTTTTGCCATGCCTGCGGAAAAAAAGTTGACAGCGAATCGCAGATACGCGAAGGAGAAATTCTGGTGCGCGCAAGTGATTGTAAAACCTGCCATCACGTCACCAATAAAATCATCGGACCTTCACATACTGACGTCGCACGTAAATATGAATTTACAACTGCCAACGTTAAAATGCTGGCAGAAAGAATCATTAAGGGCAGCAGCGGGGTGTGGGGTGAAATTCCGATGACGGCCCACCCGGACCTCTCGCAGGAAGATGCCGAAAAAATGGCGCGTTACGTGCTTTCGCTGGACGGTGAAACGGAAAAATGACCGCGAGAAGCCGAAAAGATTGGCATTTTTTTTCGCAACTTAACCTCATGATTATCCCCATATTCGATAACGAATATGTTACCTGTGAACTGGACGATGCGCTTCCGGTGCTGAAACACCGGTGGAAAGGCCCGTTGCCCGGAGAAATTTTCCGGCAGAACTTACTGGCCATTGCTGAACGCTACCGTGAATTATCAAAATCGTATAAAAACCTGGCCTGGCTGGCTGATACGCAACTGTTAGGTGAAGTGGATGATGAAACCGAAAAATGGTTTGCCGAAGTCTGGGATAACCTTTTGTTTAGTGAACTAGGTGTTAAGTTTCATGCCGTGATTTTAGGAGAAGACCTGTTTGCCGAATATCCGATGGAAAAATTCAAGCTGCGTGCAGCGGAAAAATTCAAAATGCATGGAGTTCAGCTTGAGGTCTTCTCAGATGAAGAAGAAGCGTACGACTGGATACGAACCCGTTAAATCTAAATACTATGAAAAGAAGAGAATTTATTTCCCGCTCCGCAATAGCCGCCGGAACCGTTATGTTGCCTGCCTGGTTACAGGCCTGCACAACAGCTTCGCGTAAATCCATCGGATTGCAACTTTATACGCTGCGCGATGTGATATTCCAGGACCTGCGCGGCACGCTTGAAAAAGTGGCCGGTTTCGGATATACCGAGGTTGAGACTTTTTCTTATGGCGATGGAAAAATTTTTGGTCAGCCATTTTCCGACTTTGTTAAAATGACCCGCGACATGGGATTAAAAGTTACCAGCGGGCACTATCTTACCGGCTTCGGACAAAAGGCAACAGGTACACTGCGCAATGGCTGGGAAAAAGCCGTGGAAGATGCAAAAGCAGCAGGGCAGGAGTATATGGTTATTGCCTACCTCTTTGATGGTGAGCGGCAAAGCCTTGATGACTACAAGCGACTGTGTGCAGAGATGAACAAAGCGGCTGAAGTATGCAAAGCCGCAGGCATCCGGTTGGGCTACCACAACCATGCTTTTGAATTTGAACCACTTGATGGGCATATACCCTACGATGTAATGCTGGCAGAACTGGACCCTAAACTGGTGGCGATGGAACTTGACCTGTATTGGATAGTGCGCGCTGGCAAATCGCCCGATGATTATTTCAAAAAGCACCCTGGCAGGTTTGAACTCTGGCATGTAAAGGACATGCACAAAGATGATCCCGCTAAAAACGCTGATTTGGGACAGGGAAAGATTAACTTCCCGGAAATTTTCAGGCAGGCAAAACAATCCGGAATGAAACATTTTTATGTTGAGCAGGAAACGTATGAAGTTTCATCGCTCGTAAGTGTTGAAAACAACTACAAGTACATTTCAGGAATTATTTAACCGGATATGCGCACCCTCCGGTTTTTACTGGCACTGTTGTTTATCATTCTTGCCTTTTATGAAACATCCGGGTTGCACCCCCTAATCTGGATTCTCCTCTTCGGGGTAATGGCACTGCTCTCCATATTGGCCATGTTTAATGTCTTCTTCCGGCCGGTTCTCATGGCCGCGGCATTTGGATTTCTGCTGTACATGCTGTTTTCATTTCAAAATTTTACAGGAGCAGTACAACAGCAACTCACGATTAGAGAGCTTTGGAATCATCCGGACATCCGCTACTGGATGTACGCCGCATTGTGCTTTGTAGTTTGCACATCCTACTTGGTACAGGCGCTGCGAACTAAATCGCACCTCAAACGTTTGCAAAGTAACAGTCAAATGAAATAATCCTTATTGCGTTTCTTGGCAGCACAATACCTTTGCGCTATTTTTAGCCATGATTCAAAGGTTGCTGATTTTGTCGTTGTTGCTCTTTACCTGTTGTGTGCGAAACAAAGAATCCATACCTGAACTGCCTGAAGTAAATGCACCGCACAACCGCACTGTTATTTATCAAATCATGGTGAGGTTGTTTGGTAACAAGCAAACCGTAAACAAGCGTTTTGGAACCTTGGCTGAAAACGGATGCGGCAAAATGGCTGACATCAATGACGCCGCCCTTCAGGGCATTAAAGAATTGGGCGCTACCCACGTATGGTACACGGGTATCATCGAACATGCCTCCTGCACAGCCTACCCGGAATATGGTATTCAGGGTGATGACCCGGATGTGGTGAAAGGTGTGGCCGGCTCACCTTATTCCGTTCGTGATTATTACGATGTGCATCCCGACCTGGCTATTAACATTCCGAACCGGATGAAAGAATTTGAAGAACTGGTGGAACGTACACACCGGCATGGTTTAAAAGTCATAATCGATTTCGTACCCAACCATGTGGCCCGTTCATACCGTTCGGATGCAAAACCGCGCACGGTTCGTGATTTTGGTGAAGACGATAACCGAAACCTTGCTTTTGCTCCGGCAAACAACTTTTATTATCTACCCGGCAAACGTTTTAAACCGCCCCGAACCGAATTTATTATTCCCGGGATGGACGGTGAATTTGATGAATATCCGGCCAAGGCCACAGCTAATGATGTGTTTTCACCAAATCCCTCTGTAAACGACTGGTTTGAAGCGGTTAAACTGAATTACGGTATTGACATGAATGGGGGAGAAGCTTCATTCTTCGATCCTGTGCCGGATACCTGGATTAAAATGCGCGATATTTTGATGTACTGGACAGATAAAGGAGTTGACGGTTTTCGTTGCGATGTAGCCTGGATGGTTCCCGTTCAATTCTGGAACTGGGTTATACCTCAGGTAAAATCGCGTAATCCCGATATGCTTTTCATTGCCGAAATCTATCAACCCGAATTGTACCGCGACTTTCTGAACATTGCCCGCTTTGATTTACTCTACGATAAAGTGCAACTCTACGACACATTGCGCCTGCTGATGGAAGGCAAAAGCGAAGGGCAAGCCATTGCAAGTATCCAAAACGAACTCCGGGATATCAGCAGCCGGTTGCTTCACTTCATGGAGAACCATGATGAACAACGTATCGCTTCCGAACATTTTGCGGGTAATCCATGGAAAGGAATTCCGGCTATGGTCATTTCATCAACCCTTGATAACGGAGCCATTCTCATCTACTTTGGTCAGGAAGTTGGCGAGCCGGCAACTGGCGATCCGGGCTTCCAGACTTTTGAAAAGAAAGGTGTTACCACCAAGATGGATTATTGGGCCGTACCCGAACATCAGAAATGGATGAATGGCGGAGCGTTTGATGGCGGGGGTTTGTCGGAAGATCAGAAACAGCTTCGGCAAACCTATGGCCGTCTCCTCAAACTATCCGCCACGTCACCGGCTCTTCTTTACGGTGAATTTGCTGACCTGACAAAATTTAACTTCGCTAAAAAAAATATTTCCAATCGCATTGTAGCATATTTGCGTTATAACCAATCCGAAAAACTGTTGATCATTGCCGGCTTTAACGACCGTACCGAAAATGCAGTTGTTGAATTTCCTGTTCATCTGTTAAGTGAATTAAAAACCGAATCTGAAACGGTTCGGCTGAAGGATATGATGAGTGAAACCGAAATGGAAATAACTGATGCGTTGGGCATAGCGATACGACCTTTCGGATATTATCTCTTTAAAGTACAGTAACACTGCAAAAATTAACCTGTGTTGAAAGAAACGGCGTTCGTTGGTTATAACTGGATTTATCATTAAAAACTAATGATGTTCGCGTAGCTTCCACGATAAACCATTATGAGTAAACGTAAGTCATCTGCGATTATCGAAACGCCCTGGTTTAAAGAAGCCATTTTCTATGAGCTTTCCGTTCGTGCTTTTTACGACAGCAATGGAGACGGCATCGGAGATTTTCGGGGATTACTTGAGAAACTGGATTATCTGGAAGACCTGGGAATTAATGTGATATGGCTTCTGCCGTTTTATCCTTCGCCTCTGCGCGATGATGGTTATGATGTTACCAACCACACCGACATCCACCCTGATTACGGAACCCTTGCCGATTTCAAAGCCTTTCTGAAGGAAGCCCACAGAAGGAACATGCGGGTAATTACGGAACTAATCCTTAACCATACATCCGACCGGCACCCCTGGTTCATACGCGCCCGAAAAGCCAAACCCGGAAATCGTTACAGAAACTATTATGTATGGAGTGATACACCCGAAAAATACAAGGAAGCACGCGTAATTATTCAGTCGGAAGAATCATCGAACTGGACATGGGATAACGAAGCGCGTGCGTATTATTGGCACCGGTATTTCAGCCATACCCCCGAACTGAACTACGAAAATCCCGAAGTCCAGCTCGAAATGATGAAGGTCATTGATTTCTGGCTTAAGATGGGGGTGGACGGTTTCCGGCTCGCAGCCGTTCCGTTTCTTTATGAACAGGAAGGAACCAGCTGTGAAAACCTGCCGCAAACGCACGACTTTATCCGCAAAATCCGCAAACATATTGATACCCATTATCAGGATAAAATACTGATTGCCGATGCCAACCTGTGGCCGGAAGATGCAGCAACCTATTTTGGAAGAGGCGATGAGTGCCACATGGTTTTCAACTATCCGCTCATGCCGCGGTTGTTCCTGAGTTTGCGAACCGAAGACAGCTACCCCATAACCGACATCATGGAACAAACTCCGGAAACGCCGGAAGGCTGCCAGTGGGCTTTGTTTTTGCGCAACCATGATGAACTCGGTTTGGAGATGGTTACCGAAGAAGAAAAAGATTACCTGCTGAAAGCTTACGCCCGCGATGCACAAACCAAATTCAATTCAGGCATACGGCGCAGACTGGCCCCGTTGTTAAACAATGACCGCAGAAAAATTGAATTGCTGTACACCCTATTGTTTTCTCTGCCGGGCACGCCGGTTATTTACTATGGCGATGAAATCGGTATGGGCGACAATGTTTACCTGGGAGGCCGGCACAGCGTGCGCACACCCATGCAGTGGAACATGAATATCAACGCCGGTTTTTCAAATGCCAATCCGCAACAATTGTATCTGCCGGTAATTACCGACCCGGTTTACCGATACGAATCGGTAAATGTAGCAACGCAACTGGAGAGCACTTCCTCCCTGATATGGTGGGTGCGAAACGTAATTGCCATGCGCAAACGACTTTCGCTCTTCGGCAAAGGGAAGATGAAGTTCATTTCAACCAACAACAACAAAGTGCTATGCTTTGCCCGTACCTGGGAAAAACAGCACGTAGTGGTGGTGGTAAATCTGTCGCAGTTCTCACAGGCTGCCACACTTGATTTGTCGGAGTTCCGCGGCTGCGAAGTAACAGAAGTATTTAGTCAAAACCGCTTTCCTGGTGTAGGCCATGGTGAATACCTCATCACCCTGGGGCCGTACAGTTATTATTGGCTTCAGCTGGAGCTATCGGAAAAACCCAAAAGTACCGGCTCCGGCTCCGAACTTCCCTTGTTTGAATCGGCCCTCTCATGGGAGCGTGCCCTGCAGGAATACCAGTACCGCAGATTTATCGAACGTAAAGCACTGCCGGCATATCTGAAAAAGTGCAAATGGTTTAACGGAAAATCAAGGCAGATTAACCGCGTGTCGGTGGACCATGTCATGCCGCTGAAGGTGGATGAAACCGTTCATTACTTACTGCTTATTGAAGTTACTTTCTTACAGAAACTGCCCGAAATCTATTTGCTGCCTATTGTGTTTGTGCCAGGCGACCGGCTTTTCGAAGAGGTTGAATATTCGCTGCAAAGCGTAATTTGTCGGGCTGATATTCAGGGGCAGTCAGGCTTCATCATGGACAGCCTGTACGATTCCCTGTTTCGCACCTTTTTATTTAGAGCCATCGAAAACAAACAGCGCGTTGCTTTGGATACCGCTGCGCTCGAATTTAATCCAAGCGTGTTCAACAAGATTTCTGCATTACCTCAGATTCAATCCCGCATCATCAAAACCGACCAAAGCAACACAACCGTTATTTATAACGACCAGTTCATTTTCAAATTTTATCGCCGAATGGAACGCGAAATCAACCCCGATATGGAATTGATTCGGTTCCTTTCCGAACAGACAACCTTTACCAACAGTCCGCGTTACCACGGAAGCGTGGAATTGCGCGAAAAATCAGGCAGCACCTTGACCATTGGCATGCTGCAAAATAAAATTGAGAACCAGGGCGATGCCTGGACCATGGCTACCGACTCCGTTGGCCGTTTTTTTGAGCGGGTTATTACCGGTGCCAAGCACAGCAAACTGCCACCGTTGGTGAACAAGCCAATGTTGAAATTTGAAGATGCCCCTCCGTTGATTCAGGAATTTATCGGTCGCGGATTTTATGAGCGGGTGGTGCGGCTCGGTCAGCGAACCGCTGAAATGCATCTTGCGCTTGCCTCCGATAAAACGCGGCCAGAAATGGCTCCCGAACCCTTTACCTCCAACTACCAGCGCGCACTGTACTCTTCACTGCGTAAGCTAACCCGCGACCGATTTGCTTTGTTGCGAAATTCAAAAAGCCGGTTACCGGATGATTCCGTTCCTTTGGCTGATGACGTACTCGGATTGGAAGACACCATACTGGAGGCGTTCCGCGATGTGTACGAAACTCCCATTCAGGCGATGAAAGCCCGCATACATGGAGACTTCCATCTGGGTCGTGTACTTTTTACGGGAAATGATTTTGTAATTGCCGATTTTGAGGGCGAAACGGATATCTCATTCAGCGAAAGAAGATTGAAGAGAAGTCCGTTGAAAGATATAGCCGGCATGATGCGCTCATTTCATTATGCAGCTTTTGGTAAAATACTCATGAACGAGAACTACAGAAAACGCGACCGCGATTTTCTTGAATCATGGGCCGAACAGTGGCAGCATTATATCAGCCGTTTTTACCTGGCCGCTTATTCCGGGCGAATGGGAAAAAGCGAATGGACCGAAAGCGATGATGTGTTGCTAAGAACCTTTCTGATTGAAAAAGCCATTAACGAATTGGGATATGAACTGAGCGAGCGACCGGATTGGACCAGTATCCCGCTGCGCGGATTGTTGTACCATATAAACCGCTACAAATCCGAAAAGGAAGAACGGGAAAAAGGTTCCAAACACAAAAACAGGTAATATGTCAGGCGATACTTCTTCCAAATCAGTTGCACAGCACACGGCATTCTACAGCCTGTTTACCGATTTTGATATCTATCTCTTGAAAGCGGGAAGGCATTACCGTTTATATGAAAAACTGGGTGCACATCAGGCCACGCATCAGGGTAAAACAGGGACTTATTTTGCGGTTTGGGCTCCCAACGCCAAATCGGTATCCGTGATAGGAAATTTTAACGGCTGGCAAAAGCAACAGCATATTTTATACCCGCGTTGGGATGAATCCGGAATTTGGGAAGGCTTTCATGAAAACATTACAACTGGCGAATTGTACAAATACGCCATTCTGACGCAGGATGGGCAATGGCTTGAAAAAGCCGATCCGTTTGCCTTTTATTGCGAAACCCCGCCACGCACGGCTTCCATCATCTGGCCGGTAGATGGTTATAAATGGAACGATGAAGACTGGATGAACAGGCGAAAGGAAAAGAAATGGCACAAACAACCGGTTTCCGTTTACGAAGTTCATCTCGGCTCCTGGCGCAGGGTACCCGCTGAAGGAAACCGTCCGCTTACGTATCGCGAACTGGCCATAGAGCTGGTAAACTATGTTAAGGAAATGGGTTTTACCCATGTGGAATTCATGCCTGTAATGGAACATCCGTTTTACGGATCATGGGGTTACCAAACCACAGGTTATTATGCACCCACAAGCCGATACGGTAGTCCGCAGGATTTTATGCACCTCATCGATTCCCTCCACCAGGCCGGCATTGGAGTCATACTCGATTGGGTGCCATCGCATTATCCGGGTGACGAACATGGTTTGTTCCGGTTTGACGGAACTCATCTGTACGAACATGCCGACCCGCGCAAAGGATTCCATCCCGATTGGAAAAGTTACATTTTCAACTACGGCAGAAATGAGGTCCGGTCGTTTTTAATCAGCAGCGCCCTGTTCTGGCTGGACAAATACCATGTTGATGCGTTGCGTGTGGACGCGGTAGCCAGCATGCTTTATCTGGACTACTCAAGGAAAGAAGGCGAGTGGATACCGAACTGGTACGGAGGCAGGGAAAATCTGGAAGCCATATCGTTTTTAAAAGAATTCAATGAGGCGGTTTACGGTCAATATCCCGATGTATTTACGGTAGCTGAGGAATCAACCGCCTGGCCCGGCGTTTCGAAACCAACGTATCAGGGTGGATTAGGCTTCGGACAGAAATGGATGATGGGCTGGATGCACGACACGTTGCAATATTTCAAACGCGACCCGATTTACCGTTCGTATCATCAGGATGAAATCACCTTTAGTCTGGTGTATGCCTTTACGGAAAACTTCATGCTACCGTTATCGCATGACGAAGTGGTTTATGGAAAAGGCTCGTTGCTTTCGCGCATGCCCGGAGATGAATGGCGTAAGTTTGCCAACCTCAGGCTTTTATTCGCATACATGTTTAGCCACCCCGGAACCAAACTTTTGTTCATGGGTGGCGAATTTGCACAATCAGCCGAATGGAATCATGATCAAAGCCTGGACTGGCATTTGCTACAATGGGATTACCACCAGGGCATTCAAAGATTAATTGTTGAACTCAACCGCCTGTATCGAAGTGAGCGAGCTTTATTCATCTGTCAGTTTGAGCCCGCCGGATTTGAATGGGTAGATTACTCTGACCGGCAAAACTGCGTGATTGCCTACAGGCGTAAATCCGACCAACCCAACGAACTGATACAGGTAATTTGCAATTTTACCCCCGAAGTGAGGTACTCATATCGAATCGGTGTACCTTTCAACGGGCAATGGCAGGAAGTTTTTAACTCAGATGATAAAATATATGGCGGAAGTGGTGTGCGCAACGAAGGCCGGTTGATTGCCGAAGAGATACCTTGTCATGGAAGTGCATATTCCATAACCCTGACCTTGCCGCCATTAGCAGCTATTTACCTTAAGAATATACAAGAGCCTGAAACGGGGCACAATTCTAATTAGAAGGTATGGAGGGGAGCAATAACCGGAAATTCATTTGCATTCATGGACACTTTTATCAGCCACCACGTGAAAACGCCTGGCTTGAAGTAATTGAGTGGCAGGAATCGGCACACCCTTACCACGACTGGAATGAGCGCATATCGGCAGAATGTTATGCACCGAATGCGGCATCGAGAATACTCGATGAAAACAGTGTCATCAAAAACATTACCAACAATTATACCCGCATCAGCTTCAACTTCGGACCTACGCTATTATCGTGGATGGAGGAAAATGACCGGGAGACATACGAAGCAATCGTACAGGCCGATAAGGAAAGCGCCCGACTTTTTGGCGGTCATGGTTCGGCCCTGGCGCAGGTATATAACCACATGATTATGCCACTGGCCAACCGCAGGGACAAGGAAACGCAAATCATTTGGGGTATTCGCGATTTTGAATACCGGTTTAGTCGTAAACCCGAAGGCATGTGGCTGGCCGAAACCGCAGTGGATTTGGAAACGCTCGAATTACTGGCTGACCATGGAATAAAGTTTACCATTCTGGCGCCGCATCAGGCAAGGGCCTTTAAAAAGGAAGGAGAGGGATATTGGACCGAATTGAAAGACCGCGAAATAAATACCCGCAGGGCCTATCGGTGCCGGTTGTCCTCAGGAAAAGATATAGCAGTGTTTTTTTACAATGGTGCCATTTCGCAGGCGGTAGCTTTTAACGGACTGTTAAACAACGGGCAAAGTTTTGCCGAATCACTGATTAATTCGTTCGATGGCTCGGATGAAGCGCAACTGGTACACATCGCTACCGATGGCGAAACGTATGGTCACCATCACAAGCATGGCGATATGGCACTTGCCTATTGTTTGGCCTACATCGAACAAAAACCGGAGGTGAGACTTACCAATTACGGTCAGTTTCTTGAAATGTTTCCCCCGCAGTATGAAGTTCAGATTGTTGAAAATTCTTCCTGGAGCTGTGTGCATGGTGTTGAACGTTGGCGCGACAACTGCGGATGCAACACAGGAAAGCCCGGTTTTCAGCAACTATGGAGAAAACCTTTACGCGAAGCCCTTGACTGGCTGCGCGATACCCTCGCTGAATGTTTTCAACAGGCCGCCTCGCAACTTTTGGCTGATCCTTGGAAAGCCCGCAACGATTATATCGCAGTCATTTTAAAGCGCAATGAAGAAAGTGTTAAAAAATTTATCCGTGAACACGCGGTTAAAACAGCCGAACCTTCCCGTATCCTTCGGTTGATGGAGATGCAACGCAATGCCATGCTGATGTTTACCAGTTGCGGATGGTTTTTCGATGAAATATCCGGTATTGAAACCACACAGATTTTGCAATATGCCTGCCGGGCCATTCAGTTAGCCAATCAGCTTACCGATAAAGACCTGGAACAGGAGTTCATCGGGCAACTAAGCCATGCACCGTCCAATATTCCGCAATTCGAAAGCGGGGCGGGTGTTTATACACAGCTCGTATTACCATCGAAGGTTTCGTTGCAACGGGTAGGCATGCACTATGCAGTGGCCTCCTTATTTGAAGAAGATCCGGAGAATTTTCCTGTGTTTAATTACACCACATTTAATGAGGCCTTTTTGCGAAAGGAGGCAGGCGAACAACGCCTGGTGCTGGGTATAACGCGTATCCGGTCGAATGTAACCTGGTCGGAAAAACGATTCAGTTTTGTAGCCGTGTATATGGGCAAGCACAATATTATCGGCTCCATTTCAATCGATATGAAACCGGAGGATTTTAGCTCAATGCAGTTTCGCGTGGTAAAGGCATTCGAGGAAGCCCGTCTGGCTGATGTTATCGGTTTGTTGCAAACTTATTTCGGCCCGGAGCATTACACCATCTGGCATTTATTTAAAGATGAAAAGCGCAAGGTGCTAAATCAGATTACACGTCAAAGTCTTGCTGAACTGGAAGAATCGTTACGCAGGGTTTACAACCGCGATTATCCGTTGGTCAACGCCCTTCGGCATAACTACATGCCCATTCCACGTGCTTACCTTACCACATTTGAATACATTTTAAATGCCGATTTGATGTCCAGTTTCCGTTCAGTAAAAATCAATCTGAAGAAAATTGAACGAATTATGCAGGAAATGGCCGCATGGAAACTTAGCATCGAAGACCCCGAACAGGTGGCCCGCCTGGCGGGTGAACGGATATATAAAGAACTTCGCAGTATATCGGCCGAACGCAGTAATGTGAGAAGGATAGACCGGCTAAACCGACTGTTCCCGCTGTTACGAAAGTTCAGGCTTGAACCCAACTTGTACAAAAGCCAGAACCTGTATTTCGAAATTTCGCAGCAGGAATATAAAAACGGGAAGGACCGAAGCTCCGAATGGCAAAAGCAATTCGAGTTGCTGGGCAAAAACCTGGGCGTAAAGGTTAAATTCGGTTAAAACGTAATTACCCGTCATCGCTTCAGGATACGCAGTGATTTAACGCGTGTGCCGTTCGAAAGCTGCAACACATAGAGACCTGATGCTAGATTGTGGTTCACTTTAATGAGATTTGATTCTTCTTAGTTT
>JANWWN010000026.1 GCA_025055435.1 Cyclobacteriaceae bacterium
CTAATTACCTAGATGACTTAAATTATAAAGCAACAGGGCATGAGCGGGCCATGCAGCCTCAACTCGGAAACTTTAAACTTCATTTGGAATTATTAAATTGAAACGTCGATTCTATGAACGACTATATTATTCCCGCGCAAACGCGAATCGGACATGTACATTTAAAAGTTTCCGACCTAAAGCGTTCGCTTGACTTCTATTGTGGCTTACTGGGGTTTGAGTTGGTAACAACCTACGGTTCGCAGGCTGCTTTTATATCAGCCGGCGGCTATCATCATCATATCGGATTAAACACATGGCACAGTCAGGGTGCGCCGCGTGCACCCCGTGATGGAGTAGGGTTATACCACACGGCTATCTTGTATCCGACCCGGAAGGACCTGGCTGTTGCACTTAAGCGATTAATCGATGTAAACTATCCGCTTACCGGTGCAGCCGATCATGGTGTGTCGGAAGCCATTTATCTGGATGATCCCGATGGTAATGGAGTGGAACTTTACTGCGACCGGCCGAAAGAACAATGGCCGCGAAATCCCGACGGATCCATCGTTATGTACACCCGTCATCTAAATATCGAAAATTTACTGGGCGAGC
Source organism: Cyclobacteriaceae bacterium (assembly GCA_025055435.1). GTDB lineage: Bacteria > Bacteroidota > Bacteroidia > Cytophagales > Cyclobacteriaceae > UBA2336. The sequence continues at coordinate 595 of JANWWN010000026.1, forward strand.
TGCATCATTGAGTTAAGATGCCTTAATTTATCGGTAACTTTCCGCATTGATTAATGCGAGTCCTGCTTATTGAAGACGAGCCTTCGGTTTCATCCTTCATCCGTAAGGGTCTGGAGGAAAAGGGTATGCTGGTGGTGCAGGCATTTGACGGAACCACCGGTTTGAATCGGGCACTCCGCGAAAATTTTGATGTGATCATTCTTGACCTCATCATGCCCGGCCTGAATGGTATGGAGGTATGCCGGAGGTTGCGCGAACAGCGCGGCTACTCCACGCCCGTACTCATGCTGACTGCATTGGGTACCACGGACGATATCGTTGAGGGACTAAACGCCGGTGCCGATGATTATTTACCCAAACCTTTTAAATTCCGTGAATTGGTTGCACGCCTCCAGGCACTGGTGCGCCGAAAACAGGAGACTGGCAACCTGCTTAAAGCTGCCGATCTGGTTTTGAACCGCGAAACCAAAGAAGTGTTTCGCAACAACAAGCCGGTAACACTTACAGCCCGCGAGTACAGGCTGCTGGAGTATCTGCTTATTAACAAGAACCGGGTAGTATCGCGCGCTGATATTCTGGAAAACGTATGGGATGTAAACCACGATCTGGGAACGAATGTAGTGGATGTGTACATTAACTACCTTCGAAAAAAAATTGACACCGGCTTTTCGCCGGCGTTAATCAAAACCATTGTAGGTATGGGGTACGCCCTTAAAGACACTGAACGTGAAACTCAGGCATAAACTGGCGCTCACATTTGGTTTGTTAACCCTTACCATATTAACAGCTTTCGGACTGACGGTATATTACTTCGAAAGCGAGCACAGAAAAAGCGAGTTTTTTAACCGGCTGCGCAGCCGTGTAGAAATAACCGAGAAAATGGTATTGGAAAAAAATTCCTTTACCCCGGAAGCGTATGAAAAAATTCGCGAGCAGTTTTTGAATAAGCTGCCGGAAGAAACGGAAGAAGTTGTGCCCATGACTTCCGGCTGGCACCGGCAACTTAATGTATCGTGCCCGGATGACTTTTTGCAAAAGCTGGAGGTAGAAGAAGAGGCTTTTTTTTCGGAGCGTAACCGTCAGGGGGCCGGGCGGGTGTTTCATCTGGAAGGCGGAAACTATGTTGTGATTATAACGGCTACCGACCAGTCGGGATTGGAGTTGCTCAGCAACCTGAAGCGATTGCTTATTACCGCGTTGGGTATAGCCGGTCTGCTTACTTTTTTTGCCAGTTACGTTTTTTCAAAAGCCATTCTTCGTCCGGTATCGGATACCATTCGTGAAGCCAACGCCATTAGTGCCAGCAACCTCAATTATCGGCTACCGGTGTCTGATAAAGATGATGAACTTGGGCAACTTGCCCTGGCGTTCAACGGTATGCTGGAGCGCATAGAGCAGACCTTTCAGGCTCAGCGGCGTTTTGTATCCGATGCTTCGCACGAAATTCGCAATCCGTTAACATCCATTTTGGGTGAAGCCGAGCTGGCTTTGGAAAAAGAACGAACCGCTTCCGAATACCGGCAGGCACTATCCCAGATTTATCAGGAGGCCGACCGGCTTAACCGTCTTGTGAATAGCCTGCTCCAGCTTTCGGCTATAACGGGCTCATCGGTAGATTTAAGGAAAGAGAGGTTACCTGTATCTGAATTGATTCATGAAGCCATTGGCATTTATTCCCGCCAGCATCCGGAATTTCAGTTTTCTTTTCATGCTGAACACTCTGCTTTCGTTCAGGTTAACCGCAACCTGATGGTAAATGCGCTGCTTAACCTTTTGGATAATGCCTGGAAATTTTCCGGAGGGTCGGAGGTAAGGATTTCTTCAGGAATAGCCCCTGAGGATAAACAGATGGTGCGCATCGGCATCTCCGATTCAGGATTAGGCATTCCGGAACAGGATATGCAACGGATACGACAACCCTTTTTCCGCTCTGAAAATGTCCGCCAGATTCCCGGCACAGGCATCGGTATTCCGCTTACGATGCGCATTGTTGAACTGCATGGCGGAAATCTCATCATCGAATCGGTTCTTCATAAGGGAACAACAGCCTCTATATTACTGCCTGCTATCCCATAGCCCTCCGATTGGCTTAATCTTTATTCTAATCATTTTCTAATACGGCTTTAAACTCAGACTAATGGCCGGCCTATACATTTAAGGCTCTTCAAGTAGTTTTCTATGGAAAGCAATCGTTTCTCCATGTTCAGGAATTTCAGGTACGATGTACCCGCCAGCATTGTGGTATTCTTTGTAGCGGTGCCTTTATGTTTAGGTATCGCCCTGGCCAGTGGTGCCCCGCTCTATGCCGGCCTCATTGCCGGTATTGTTGGCGGTATTGTAGTGGGTGCATTAAGTAACTCTGCGCTGGGAGTAACGGGTCCGGCTGCCGGACTTGCAGTTATTGTGCTTACCTCTATTCAGCAGTTGGGTAGTTTCGAAGTGTTTCTGGTTGCCGTTGTTTTAGCAGGTATTATGCAGATTGTACTGGGTATGATGGGTGCCGGCATCATTGGTTATTACTTTCCGTCATCTGTAATAAAGGGAATGCTCACGGGAATTGGCATCATCATCATTCTCAAACAAATTCCGCATGCGGTCGGGTACGATGCCGATTACGAAGGTGACCTGAGTTTTCGTCAGGCCGATGGCTATAATACTTTTTCGGAATTATCGCACATGCTGAATTACATTTCTCCGGCGGCCGTATTGGTTGCCGTTGTCTCTTTTTCCATTCTGCTTTTGTGGGAGCTTTATCTGGTAAAAAAACATAACCTCTTCAAACTGATTCAGGGTCCGCTGGTTGCCGTTATTTTCGGTATTGCTTACGAAGTTGTAACCAGGAAATATTTTCCGGCATGGTCGCTGGATGTTGAGCACCTCGTTTCGGTTCCTGTTGCAGGGTCGTTTAGCTCTTTCATCAGCAATTTCATGTTTCCAAAATGGTCGGCCATCGCAAATCCCGATGTTTGGGTGGTGGCTGTTACGCTTGCCATTGTGGCGAGCCTTGAAACGCTGTTGTCGGTTGAAGCAACTGACCGGCTTGATCCGTTTGGCCGGAAAACCGATACCAACCGCGAACTGTTTGCCCAAGGTGCGGGTAATCTGATTTCGGGTTTAATAGGCGGCCTGCCGGTTACCCAGGTTATTGTCAGAAGTTCAGCCAACATTCAGTCGGGCGCGCGTACCCGCATGTCCACCATTTTACATGGCATGCTTTTACTTGTGAGTGTCGTTGCGATACCTCATATTCTCAATTTGATTCCGTTGGCGGTGCTTGCAACCGTTCTTTTTGTTGTTGGGTACAAGTTGGCAAAGCCGGAGTTGTTCAGGCAAATGTACCGGTTGGGTTATTCGCAATTCCTTCCTTTTATAGCAACTATACTGGGTGTTGTTTTTACTGATTTACTGAAAGGTATTGCCATAGGATTGGGTGTGGCAGTGATGGTTATTTTGCGGAACAGCTATCGCAATTCGCATGCGCTGCAAAAAGAGCCGGCTAACGGCAAAAAAATACGTATCGTGTTGGCAGAAGAAGTGATCTTTCTGAATAAGGCAGCCATTGCCCGCGAATTAAATGCAGTGCCCGAAGGCAGTCATGTGGTTATCGATATGTCGAAAACCCTTTTCATCGATCATGACGTAAAAGAGCTGATTGACAAATTTGTAGCTCAGGCAGCTGAAAAGGGTATTCATGTTGAGCTGAATTCGATGGTATCTGCAGAGGTTAATCGAACCGACTCCGAAAGAAGGAAGTTTGAAAAGGTAGCTTAAGATGAGGTCTGAGGGGTTACATTATCTGATACCCATTGATTTTTCTGACGCAGCTTACCAGGCTGCTCAATACGTATTATATCTGGCCCGTAAAGCGGGGGGAAAAATCACCCTGCTCCATGTGCTGGAACCACAAAATATTTCATCTGCCCATAATCCGATAACGATTTCGGAGATGCTGAGGCGCTCGGAAAGAGCAACACTTAAAAAACTGAAAGGATTGCAGGACATTATCAAAACCTGTGGTATTGAAGTACACACCGAAATGATATACGGTACGTTTCCGGAAAGTCTGATACAGGCTATACTCCGGCTTCATCCTGATGTAACGGTTATCGGCAGGAAATCAGCGGCCAATTCTCAGCTTATCCATGAAGTATTGCAACATACTGCCGCTCATTTGCTGGTTGTTCCGCATGCAGCCAATCCGGAAGTTCCTCACCGTGCACTGGTTGCTGCTGACTTATCGGACACCTCATCGGGTTTCGATATGCTGGTACGTTTTCTGGTAACTATGGAGCAGGACCTGGCCCTTGTTCATATAGCCGACTTTGCACCTCCGGAAGCACTTCAGGAAAAAGTAAAGCGCATCCGTAAAAAATTTGGCATTGACGCTCGCCTGATACCGAATCGCAAACCGATTCGTCCGCAGGATATATTACTCGCATTGAAGCGCAGCCCGGCCGACTGGCTGTGTCTGGTTCGGAAGAAAAGAAATTTTTTAACACGGATATTCGAAGGTATCCGACAGGAAGAGCTTACTACTCAGGCTGAAGTACCCGTGTTGGTTATCAGGGAGTAGTTGGTTTAGGTTAGCACCGGGCCCGTCCCGGTGCTTTTTATTTGCGCGGCCTTTTAAAACTGAATAGCCATTTTAGTAGTTCAGGCTCGTTGAGGGCGGGTGTCCAGCTGTCGTGGCCGGTATCTTTATATTCGGTGTAACGCGGGTGCCCTCCGGCATTTTGCAAAGCGGATATGAGCTCCCTGCTTTTTTCTGCCGGAACAACCGGGTCTTTATCTCCATGAAAAGCCCATACCGGGATGTCTTTCATGGCTGGTATCAGTTCACGGTTTCCCCAGCCGCATATCGGCACACCTGCCGCAAAGCGGTCCGGGTAGCGGGTTAACAAATACCAGGTTCCGTTACCACCCATGGAGAGTCCCATAAGATAAATCCGGCTGACGTCGATAGGATAAGATTTAACCAAATCGTCTGCCAGCCGAATTACCAAGTCGGCCGGTGAAGCGGGTTTATCGCTCCAGTTTTGCGGAGCCCACCACTTCTGTGGCGGGCATTGTGGAACCAGTACAAAAGCAGGGAATTTTTTTCGGTTATACGGATTAAGAAATAAATCAGTGATATACTTCAGGTTGGCTTCATTATCCCGCCCACGTTCTCCTGCGCCATGAAGAAAGATAATCAGCGGGTATTTTTTTCCTGATTTCGCCTTTTCCGGTTGCAGCAACCGGTAGGGAAGGGTGTCGTTTCCGGAAATAAAAATCTGTTTAACGAATTCCGGATAACTGTTCTGGCTGAATGCCTTCACGCCTGCTGAAACCATAAACATTAGGCTCAGAAATGGTATAGTAACTATCTTGCAGTTGAACATGGGTTTCAAAATAAACATCTTAAACGAAGTACTTGAATTATTTCCACAGAAGGTGATAATGTGGCACAGCAAACGTATGCTGGTCGTGGCCGATGTTCATTTGGGTAAGATAAACCATTTCAGAAAAAACGGCATACCGGTGCCGGCACGGGCAGGAAGACAAAATATTGAAGCGCTGGTATCAATCCTTGACTTCCTTCAGCCTCGTCGCGTACTATTTCTTGGTGACTTATTTCACAGCCGATTCAACAGCGACTGGGAGGCTGTTCTTCAGGTTATTCGTCATTATGAGTCTGTTTCCTTCGAACTGGTTGAGGGAAATCACGATGTACTGGAGAAGGTTCATTACGAACAATCGGGTTTAAAACTGCACGGTGCTTATTTGGAAGAAAGTCCGTTTTTGTTCACACACCAACCAATGGAGGCAGTACCTGAAGGTAAGTTTAATATTGCCGGCCATCTCCACCCCGGGTTATTTCTTCAAGGCAAGGGAAAACAGGGAATAAAACTGCCGTGTTTTCACTTCTCAGCTCAGCGCGCCGTTTGTCCTGCCTTTGGCGGATTTACCGGTCTGTCGTCCGTCCGGCCGATGAACGGAGACCGCCTGTTTGTTATAGCTGACAGCGAAGTTGTGGAGGTATCTGCAAAATGACGCGATTCATCCTCTGCCTATCCTGCTTAACAACGGTTTGTGCTCATGCACAGGATACCACCCGACTGTCGTTGATGTTCATAGGCGATATCATGCAGCATGATTCGCAAATACAATCGGCCTTTAATACGAAAACCGGCAGATACGATTACGACACCTGTTTTTATTTTATCCGAAAATATTTTCGCGCAGCCGATTTAACCATAGGTAATCTGGAACTTACCCTCGGCGGAAAACCCTATAAAGGATATCCGCAGTTCAGTGCACCTGATCAGCTGGCCATCGCACTGAAACAGGCAGGTGTTGACCTGCTGGTTACAGCCAACAACCATAGCCTGGACCGCAGACGCAAAGGACTGGAACGAACCATTCATGTACTCGACAGCATGGGTGTGCTGCACACGGGCACTTTCCGCGATACGGTTGAGCGACTTAATGATTATCCGCTTCTAATTTCAAAGAACGGGGTGTCGCTCGCTTTGCTGAATTATACCTATGGCACCAACGGCATACCGGTTACCCGGCCTAATGTAGTTAACCTGATTGACACAACCGTTATTGCCCGCGATTTATCACGGGCACGTGAACTACAACCTGATGTGATTGTAGTTTTTATGCACTGGGGAGATGAATATCAGTCACAGCCCAACTCCGTTCAGAAATCACTGGCTGAGTTTTGTTTTAACCATGGGGCCATGTTGGTGGTGGGTGCACATCCGCATGTATTACAGCCCATGTACTGGTATCGCGATAGGAACAGGCTGGTGGCTTATTCGTTGGGCAACTTTATTTCAGGTCAGCGCGACCATCCGCGCGATGGTGCAGCCTCATTGCTTGTGGATATTGTAAAGGTCTATGAGTCTGATTCGGTTTTCACGCAGATTGCCGATGCCCGCCATATACTACATTGGGTTTACCGAACACCTCTGCCCAACAGGAAATTTCTGGTTTTACCCGTTCCAGATTTTGAAAAAGACACCACCGGTTTTATCACAGATGAACTTTCGCGTCAGGCTTTTCATAAATTTATAAACGCATCGCGTAAGTTGCTTTCTACTGGAAAAAATTTAATCAGCGAACTGCGGGAACCGATGCCCGATGCTGTGCCGCGATACAAGGTAGTGTGGCGCGTTAATAAAGAACGGGAAGGTGATGTGGGTAAGGTAATGGCAAATTATGATCGGTTTGGATTGAATAAATATGTTGCAGATGATCAAACCGTTGTTTTTGAAGCAGGTGATTTTCGTAATTTCCGTCAGGCCAGTCAGTTTGCCGATTCCATTCGCAAAATATTTCCGGATGCTGAAGTCATCACGTTCTATTGAAATCATCTTCTGGATTTTCTGCGAACAGCAGTTCTGCCGGTCTGGTAAAATACACCTACCGTAAACTCCATACCGGTGAAGTCTGTTTTTGCATCGGCAAAATCAAAATCACGTGTTTCAATGGTGGTGTTGCCTCCGGTATAACTTCCTTTAACCGGAAAGCGCGATTCACCCATCAGGTAATTTGCTTCCAGCGATGCGCCAAAATTCTGCGCAACAGGAAAGGTTAGTTCAAGACCGGCATGATACCCCCAACCCGGATAATTTTTGAAATTTGCCGATGTATTGGCAACTGCCCAGCCTTGCCAGTTTCGAATGGCTCTGTCAAGATGACCATATTGGAGATGCTGGTCAAATGCATAGAAAAAAAATGCACCACCTTTGATATCAATTTCCAGACTACCTGCCTGCAGCATCAGCACCAGCTCGGCCGGAATAAAAACGGTAAAATTCGGTCCGGTTAAAGGACCATCGTATGTGAAAGGAAGATCCTTCAGGCTGAGGCCGGATATGCGATATAATGTTGCCCCGGTTTCGAAAGCAAAGTTGCGGTTAAAGTCAAATCCCAGTCCGCGTATGGAAAACGGACTAATCGGAGCAGAGAAGTATCCTTTTTTGGGGATAAAGTAAGAAAACGATAAACCAAAATCCTGCGCCAGGCATGGCTGTATAAAACGATACAGAGTAGAAAAAAGAAGGACGGCCAAAAGCTTTTTCATCGTTTCGAGTTATAATCCAGATACAGTTTTTCCATGTAGGCTTTCGACAGGTTTATGTATTCCTCGGTAATGTTGCCCTGCTCAACGATGAAGTGGTGTCCGGGATTATCATATACCAGCAATGCATCCGGAGCAATAAAACCGAAGCCATCATGAAAAACAAACATGGCGAAATTCTTTACCGGTTTACCGAGCAGGTTTTTACTGAAAATAAACCGGTTGTCCGGATGCCCAAGTTGGGCCAATAGGGTATTGGCCAGGTCGCTTTGATTGCCCAACGTATGAATAACGGTGTCCCGATTAACAGCGCCTCCTGTCCAAAGCATGGGGATATGGTATTTTTCTTTTTGCTCGGGCCTTTTATTTCCGGGTAGCCGGTGTCCGTGGTCGGCAGTTATGATAATCAGGGTGTTGTTCCACCAGGCTTTGGTTTGTGCGGAGGCTATGAAATCACCCAGACACTTATCGGTGTAATGGCATGCGTTTAAATAACGTGTTGCTTCATCGTTACCTGCAAAAACAGGCGGCATGGGTACATTAAACGGCTCATGACTGCTCAGGGTGAGCACTACTTTAAAAAACGGAAGCTGCCGGGTTGAGTCCAGTTCATACAGCACCTGCCTGAACAGAAATGCATCGTGAATACCCCATTTGTTGGTTTGTAAGCTGTCGGGAAAGTCATCCAGCGAAGTGATGTGGGCAAAATGACCGTTGGTAAATAGTGACCGGTAATTGGCAAAATCCACATCGCCTCCATATACAAAGGAGGCACGATAACCCAGTTCAATGAGATCAGAGCTGAGGTAATGAAGCTGTTGGGTTTTATGTACATACTTGATAATTGAGCCCCGCGGCTGAGCGGGGTACGCACTCAATAAACTAACCAGGCCTTTATCAGTGCGGTCGCCATTGGCATAGAACTGGTCAAAAAAAACTCCTCTTTTGCATAGCCTGTTCAGGTTCGGCATTACATCCTCGCGGCCGCCAAGCGGACCGACTACGTCTTCCGTAATTCCTTCAAGAATTATGAGTAAGATATTAGGCCGCCTGGTATTCAAAACGTAAATAGTTGAATCCTGCTGCGGGTAGAGTCTGCTGAAGTATTCTTCGGTCAGTTTTTTATCAAAAAAATCTTCGGGGTATTTTAACTGGTTGCTACTCCATGCGCTGTACATGAAACTCCACACCGCATTAATTCCTGCGTGATTGGCAAAGGGTTTGTCGGGATGAAAATACACCCGGCTGATGTTCATGGTGGACACCTGAAAACTTCCGCGAACGGGTATAATAAGTAATGCAGTGAGAAGGAGCAAAGCCAATGCATAAACCGGTCGCAGAACTGGTAATTTTTCAATGCGGGTAATCCGGCTATAAAAAAAAATTGACACAATGGAAAAGCTGATCCAAAGCAGTATCAGGAAAAAATAACGAAGCAAGGGTAGTGTTCCGGCTGCTTCATTATCCAGGTACAACAAGGGTGCTGTTGTAAGACGAAAGCCCCAATGCCGGTATAATTCCGCATCGGCAACAACCATAAAAGAAGTTAGCAGGATTCCGGCTTTATTGATGCCGTGAATAACAGGTATAAAATTTTTCTTCAGACTGACGGATAGGGTAAGCAACAAGCCGCTGATTATCATCAGATAGCCGCCCATGCTCAGGTCCATCTGAAAGCCATAGCCGAATACTTTAATCCATTCTACAGGTGTGAGTCCCGCAGCCTGATTGAAATGAAACAACAAAAAAAATAACCGGGCTGTGGCAAAATAAATCAACCACCAGCTGTATAACCTGAAGAAAAGAGCAATATGCCTGTACATGGATTCAAAGGGCGCACAAAGATAATTTTACTTGGCTGTGTGGTAAAATCTGCATAGCATTCGGAAAATTTCTGATCATGAAAGTCCGTGTCATCTTATTCCTTTGTCTTTTATCAGCTTTACTTTCCTGCTCGCGCCGTCAGCCTTCCGCAGATTTGATTATTTACGGAGGGACCATTTATACGGTGAATGATGCCCGGCCTGTAGTGGAGGCAGTGGCAGTTATAGGCGACCGGATAGTTTTTGCAGGCACACAGAATGAAGCGTTCAAGTGGAAAGGAGACAGCACGCAACTAATTGACCTGACAGGCCAAACCATGACTCCCGGCTTTATTGAAGGACACGGGCATATTATGGGAATTGGATATAATGAACTTGACCTGAACCTGATGGATGTGAAAAGCTATGACGAGTTAGTGGAACGGGTGAAGCAAGCCGTTGAAAAAGCTAAACCCGGTGAGTGGATTCTGGGAAGAGGATGGCACCAGGATAAATGGGAGGCGAAACCGCCCGTAATGATAAAGGGATTTCAGACGCATCATGCATTAAGTGCCGTTTCGCCCGATAATCCGGTGTTTCTCCGTCATGCCAGCGGCCACGCTGCCATGGCCAACGCCAAAGCCATGGAAATAGCTGGCATTAACCAGTTATCGCGCGAATCACTCCGTCAGGTTTCTGAAGAAGGCGGGGAAATTATACGTGATGAGCGGGGCAATCCAACAGGCATTTTTAACGAGCTTGCCATGTCGCTAATTAGCCGGCACATTCCGGCTAATGAAGAGGAGCGGGCTGAACGCGCACTGGAGTTGGCCATCGAAGCCTGCTGGCGAAACGGCATAACAAGTTTTCACGATGCCGGAGCCACGCGCGAAAGTATAGCATTATTTAAAAGCTTTAAGGAAAGAGGTAAACTGGGAGTTAGGTTATATGTAATGGTTACCGGCTGGGACCGTGATCTGGTTTATGAATGGTTCAGGTGGGGTCCGGAAATCGATCCGCAGAATCTGCTAACCATTCGTTCGGTAAAATTGAATTGCGATGGGGCCCTGGGCTCGCGCGGAGCGTGGTTGCTGGAACCCTATTCCGACCGGCCGGGCTTTTACGGTATGGCCACCTATCCGATGGACAGTGTGTTGGCGGTTTCGCGAGCTGCATTAAAAGCAGGTTTTCAGGTTTGTTCGCATGCAATAGGCGACAGGGCCAACCGTGAAATTCTCGACCGTTATGAACAGGCCTTCAAGGAAAACCCGCAGGTAACCGACCACCGCTTTCGTATTGAGCACGCACAGCATTTGCATCCGCAGGATATTCCGCGGTTTGGTGCTCTTAAAGTTATACCCGCCATGCAGGCTATTCACATGTCCAGCGACCGGCCGTGGGCCATTAATCGACTGGGTGAAAAACGAATAAAAGAAGGCGCCTACATGTGGCAATCCCTGTTGCGCACGGGTGCCATCATTGTCAACGGAACAGATGCACCGGTCGAACCGCTTAATCCGATTCCCAGCTTTTACGCTTCGGTTACCCGAAAGACGTTGAAAGGAGAACCCGAAGGAGGCTATGAACCGGAGGAAAAAATGACCCGGGAGCAGGCCTTGCGTTCCTATACCCTGGATGCTGCGTACGGAGCTTTCGAGGAAAAAATTAAGGGCTCCATAGAGCCCGGTAAGTTGGCCGACTTTACTGTGTTTTCGCAGGACATCATGAAGGTGCCAGAGGCCGATATCCTCAAAACTACCGTAACCATGACGGTTGTAGGCGGTAAAGTGGTTTACAAAAAATAAACTGCTTCAATGTAAGCTAACGGCCTACGATTTAATATACTTTTCAGCTTTTTTTCTCAGAAATTCCCGGTCTGATGTAATCGAGGGGTCACTGTAAATATGCGATGCCAATTCCCCTACCACGGCCTTTTTGAAGCCCAGCTTGTCGGCCATCTTTTCGCAAAAAGCTATTTCACTTCGGAAAACCTGCCCATCCATGCGCATCATCTGTATCAGATAGTACAGATGTTCAAATTTTTCATCAAAAGTCATGGCGGAAAGTTCAGTTATCGGGGCAGGCATTTTTAACATGCTATCAACCTCTTCACGGCTTAACCCGTTGGCTTTACCTAAGGTGTGAATTAATTTCGCTTCCTTATCTTCAATTTTGCCATCGCTGGCAGCCAGGTTTATCAGAACGTTTAATTCGGCTTTTCTGTTGAATTCCATAATTGGTTTTAGGTTTGTTGCAATGTTGGAAATATCGCTAAAATTACAAAATTGCTCGCTTTGTTTTCTTTGAATCACGGATTTTAGAGGTTCTCATACCTCAATTCATTAACCAAGCAGATTTTATGAAATTAATACTGGTTGCTTTTTTATGCGTAATCAGGAGCGTCTTAGCCCAATACTCTGAGGTACGTACGCCCGGAAATTTTACCGGCGTCAAAGTGTCGGAAGGTATTGACCTCTACCTGAAAAAAGGTTATCGCGAAGGGGTGAAGATTGAAACAGAAGGTCTGTCAACGGAAAACGTGATTACTGAAATCTCGGGCGATTTTTTGAAAATACATCTCACACCCGGGAATTACCGCAAGGTGAAAGTAAAAGCATGGGTAACCTACGTTCAGCTGTCGCAACTGTCAGCCAGCGCTGCTGCGCGAATTTATTCCACTGAGCCCATTCGTGCCAGGTTAGTTAAAATCAATGCAAGCAGTGATGCCACAATCGATATACCGGTTGAAGCTGATGAGGCTGAAATACATGTATCCAGTGCGGCCGATGTAGAGCTAAGCGGAAAAGTTGGAAAATTGACGGCTGAAATCAGCAGTGCCGGCACCCTTGACGCCCTGAACTTCAATGCTGAAGCCGTTAGAATAGTAGTAAGCAGTGCGGGTTCGGCTAGCGTTTTTGCCGCAACCGATTTGGAAGCAAAGGCTGTGAGTGCAGGCAGCATTTGCTATAAAGGAAACCCGGTCCGGTCGGTAACACATTCATCAGGAGCCGGTACAATTAAAAAGCTTGAGCAATAAAATTTGATAAAAAATTTTAGTTATAAGGTTAAAAATTCACCTAATTGATCAGAAAATTATAATTTTTTTAATGATTAAGGGTTAAAATTGACCCTTATTTTCAAAATTGTAATACCTTTGGCGCCATTAAATAACCAATAACCCTATGGCGCATCTCCGATTTGAAGCATTAAAGCAACTCAACAGCCGTCCGCGCGTCCATGTGGACTTACCGGCACCTAAAGTCAGCGATTTTTTCGCAGAGAATGTTTTCACCATGGAGCAAATGAGGGCTGCCCTTGCTCCGGCTGTTTTTAAAAAGGTTAGTCAGGCTATTTTAAACCACGAAAAGATTGATCTGGCGACAGCCGATGCAGTGGCTGCAGCAGCCAAAAGTTGGGCCATGGCCAAGGGTGCTACCCATTTTACCCACTGGTTTCAGCCGCTTACCGGAGGTACGGCTGAAAAACATGACAGCTTTTTCGATGCCCTCTCCGGTATTGAAAAATTCAAAGGCAGTGAACTGGTACAACAAGAGCCGGATGCATCCTCCTTTCCGAGTGGTGGCATACGTAGCACGTTTGAGGCCCGCGGTTACACGGCATGGGACCCGACATCGCCCATGTTTTTATACGGAAAAACCCTATGTATTCCCACCGTGTTCGTATCGTACACCGGTGAAACACTCGATGCAAAAGGACCACTGCTCAAAGCTTTAAAGGCAGTTGACAAAGCAGCTACCCGTGTTTGCCAGTTATTCGACAAAGACATTCAGCATGTACATGCATCCCTCGGTCCTGAGCAAGAGTATTTTGTCGTGGATGAGGCGCTGTTTAATGCCCGTCCCGACCTGGTCATGGCAGGGCGAACCGTATTCGGTCATGCTCCCGCACGTGGCCAGCAGATGGAAGACCATTATTTCGCTTCCATCCCTTCGCGGGTGTACGACTTCATGAAAGATTTTGAAATTGAGTGCTGGAAACTGGGCATACCGGTACGTACGCGTCATAATGAAGTGGCCCCCAGCCAATTTGAAGTAGCACCACTGTTTGAAGAAGTAAACGTTGCCAACGACCACAACCAGTTGATGATGGACGTAATGTGGCGTGTGGCCGGCAAACACAAACTAAAAGTACTGTTTCATGAAAAACCCTTTGCCGGCCTGAACGGAACCGGAAAGCACAACAACTGGTCGCTTATAACCGACACGGGTGTTAATCTGTTTGCACCTACCAGCAGTGCGCGTGATAACCTGATGTTCTTAACCTTTTTTGTGAACACCATCAAGGCCGTGCACGAATATGCCGACTTACTGCGTGCAAGCATAGCCACACCGGGTAACGATTTCCGCCTGGGCGCAAACGAAGCACCGCCCGCCATTATGTCGGTATTCATTGGTTCTCAAATGTCGTCTGTTCTGGATGAGTTGGAGAAGAAAGGCAATGTTAAAATTGAAAAGGGCGACAACATGTATATGAAACTCGGCATTGACCAGATTCCTGAAATTATTCTGGACAATACCGACCGTAACCGTACATCGCCATTTGCCTTTACCGGAAACAAGTTTGAGTTTCGCGCTGTTGGCGGAAGTGACAACTGTGCTGTGGCGATGACAGCACTGAACCTGATTGTGGCCGAACAGCTTACCCAATTTTATGAAAGTGTTGAAAAGGAAATCGAGAAAGGCACCGAAAAGCGCCTGGCCATCGTAAATATTCTGCGCAAATACATCAAGGAGTCTAGGCCCATTCGCTTTGAAGGCGATGGCTATTCAGAGGAATGGGTAAAAGAGGCAGAAAAACGCGGCCTGAAAAATATTAAAAATATGCCCGAGGCTTTGGCTGCCTATCTGGAGCCCAAATCGGTTAAAATATTTGAACGCCATGGGGTGCTTACCCATAAGGAACTAGAGGCGCGTAACGAAATTCGACTGGAAGCTTATATCAAGCGCGTTCAGATTGAGTCGCGTGTAATTGGCGACCTGGCCATGAATCATATTGTACCTACCGCCATAGCGTATCAAAATAAGCTGATTGCCAACGCCAACGGTTTAAAAGACCTGGGTATTGATGCCAAAGCGGTCATTCAAACCATTAAAGAAATCAGCGCGCACATCGAAACCATTAAAAATGGTGTGCGCCAGATGATTGAGGAGCGCAAGCGCATCAATAAAATCAGCGATACGCATAAACGCGCACTGGCCTATTGCCAGGATGTAAAAGAAAAATATTTCGACACCATACGCGATGCGGTGGATAAGCTCGAGTTGCTGGTTGATGACGAAGACTGGCCTCTTGTAAAATACCGGGAACTTTTGTTCCTTCGCTAAAGATTAAAACCTAAACCTATCTGAAGAGGCGGAAAATCCTGAGGGGTTTTCCGCTTTTTTTTATTTATTGCCCGGGTAAATCCGATAAATTATGTGCCGCATTGTTTTCATGTTTTTGATTTGTGCATGCCCTTTCGTGCTGCCTGCCCAGAAAAAAACAATTCAGGAAATAACTCGACTGATTACCCGCGATGAAGTTGAAGCACACTTATTGTTTCTTGCTGCAGATGAGATGCGCGGACGGGATACGGGTTCTCCGGAAATTGACATTGCGGCAAATTACCTGGCTACGGAATTTAAACGACTTGGCCTGAAAAAACCCGAGGTGTTGCAATCCTATTTTCAGCCCGTTAATCTGGTAAACCGTTTCCCTGCGCAAACGGGAAAACTTACCATCGGCCAGGAAGAGTTTTTGTTTAAAGAACATTTTGTACAACTGGAAGGAGGTAATTTCACCTGGCAGGGTGAAGTGATTTTTGCAGGTTATGCATCGGAAGAGGATCTTCAAAAGCTGGATGTAAAAGGAAAAATGGTAGTGGCTTTTGCGGGTCAGAAAGATTCAGAAAGCAATCCGATGGCGGTATTTATGGCTGCAGGCGAAAAACGCAACCGTGTTATAGCGGCGGGAGGCGTAGGCTTGATTGAACTGTTTGCGCTTCCGCAGATTCCCTGGCCGGTATTGGTTAATTACTTCGCAAATAACTCATCTATGACGCTGGGCACTGAACAGGAAAAGGCAGTGCATTTGTGGTTGCGCAGTGCCGATGCGGAATCTGTAAAGAAACTCAAAGAATCTGCTTCATTGCCCGGTAAGTTAGTAATTGATGGCGCCAGGGTTGTACCGGTCATGGCAAAAAATGTGGTAGGTATTTTGGAAGGGTCCGACCCGAAACTAAAAAGTGAATACCTGGTGGTATCTGCACACTATGACCATGTGGGGGTTTCGAAGCGCGGTAATCAGGCCGACTCCATTTTTAACGGTGCACGCGATAACGCCATAGGCGTAACCGGTCTGTTGGCAACTGCCCGGTACCTTTCTTTCCATAAACCCAGGCGCTCGGTGTTGTTCATTGCCTTTACGGCAGAAGAAAAAGGTTTGCTCGGCAGCCGGTATTACGCGCAACATCCGGTTATTCCCATGCGGCAGTGTGTGTTTAACTTTAATTGCGATGGTGCAGGTTATAACAATAAAACCATGGCCACCATTATCGGGATGGAGCGAACCAGTGCCGAAAACGATTTGATAAAGGCCTGCGAGGCATTTGGTTTGAAGGCAGCCGTTGACCCGGTGCCGCAGCAGAATCTCTTTGAGCGCTCCGACAACCTGAACTTTGCCAGGCTGGGTGTGCCAGCCATTACCTTTGCTCCGGGTTTAACCGACTTCGATGCGGAAATCAATAAATACTATCATCAACCGGCCGATGAGGTAGCTTCGCTTGATTTTGATTACCTGATTAAGTATTTCCGGGCTTATGTTTATGCGAATGTTTTACTGGCTAATGCCACCGTTGCACCGGTATGGAAAGCAGGCGATAAGTTTGAGGCAGCTGCAAAAAATCTGTATAAACCTTAAACCGTGTAGGGGAAACTGAAAATGGTCTACTGCAAACGGAGAATTTTTTTGTACCGGTTAGTATCTGCTAAAAGTCCCGTTGCAGCCTTAATATTTTCATCATTTTTTAAGGAAAACTCAACGAAACCGGCCTCAAGGAAATAATGGGTAATGATTTCTTCGGCCAGTTCTTTTTCAATGGCTTGGCGGTAAATCAGCAGTTCGTCCTTTCTTTTGCTGGTTAGTAAAGCGCCAATTCTGTTGAGTTGCTCGCGGAGTTCGGTACTGTAACGCTCCTTTACGGTAGTTTTCTTAAGCAACTCCAGACTTTTTTCCGGTTGACTTTCATAATGATACCGTTGGTTTTTCATCCATGACAGGAAATCCTGATAATCAGCATCACTTAAAGAAAAATTTCGGGCATTGACTGGTGCCGGTTTTGTGGCCGCATACCGGGTTGCATAATCGAAAAGTAATCCTTCCTGATGTAAAGTTGCCACAAGCGGATGCATTTCAGGTTCTGTTATAATCAGGTCCGGTTCAATTCCTCCGGCTTCGTAAACCGTTCGTCCGTTTATAGTAGTAAATGCCTTTTTGAGTGAGTCGGGAATGGAGGCAGCGCTGCCGTCTTCCCTACGGTGGGAATAATCAAGTACCTGAACACATCGGCCGGAGGGAATATAATATCGCGCAGTAGTAATTTTAAGTTGTGCATTGTAAGACAAGGGGCGCTGAATCTGCACAAGCCCTTTGCCAAATGATCGTTCACCGATTACGATGGCGCGATCGTAATCCTGTAAAGTCCCGGCAACAACTTCAGAAGCAGATGCACTTCCTCGATTAATTATAACGGCAAGAGGAATTTCAGTGTCCACCGGAGCATCGAGTGTTTCGTAGGTCTCGTTGTGTTCGGCAAGTCTTCCTTTTGTTGAAGCTACTTTTTTACCTTTTGGAATGAATACATTGCAAACATTTACTGCCTCCATTAACAGCCCGCCCGGATTGTTGCGCAGATCGAGAATAAGGCGACTGGCTTTTTGCTCTTTGAGCTTGATTACTGCGCTACGCACATTTTTACCTGCCTCCGGCGTAAATTCCGATAACCGGATGTAACCGGTTTCATGGTCAATCATTCCAAACCAGGGCACGTTGCTTATTTTAATCTTTTCGCGTTTCAGTTCCAGTGTGATAGGCTCTTCAATACCGTATCGCTTTACGGTAAGTTTAACCGGTTTACCTACCTCACCCTTCATCAATTGTCCGGCTTCCTCCTGAGTCAGGCTGGTGATATCGCGACCATCTATTTTCAGTACTTCATCGCCCACTTTAAGACCGCCTCGATGAGCAGCAAATCCGGGGAAAACCATGGAAACTACGGTACGCTTTCCAATCTGACGTGTCATTGCGCCAATGCCTCCATACTGGCCGGTGTTTGCTGTCCGGAAATCTTCCACCATATCCGCGGGGATATAGTTGGTGTACGGGTCGAGCGACCCGAGCATGTTGTCGATGGCGGTTTTCATCAGCATGCCCGGACTTACTTCGTCCACATAATAAGTGTTGACCTCTTTGAAAAGAGAAGCGAAGATGTCCAGGTTTCGGGCTATTTCGAAATAACGGTCGGTTAACGGTGCCAGTGCTGTAGCCGAAAGCAAAACGATGATAAAGGAGAAAACAAAAATCTTGCGCTTCATGCCTGGATGTGAAAAGTTAACGCAAAATGGTCAAAGACAAATTCCCTTAAAAACAATTTTCGTTGATTGGTTTATCAGAACTTATCCGGTATCTGAATGATTCGCACGACAATTTCATGCGGGTCTCCGTCTTTATCCAGTAAATTAAAGCGAACCAGAGGATTATCACGATTAATGCTGCTCTCCACGTGTATAACCTGATTGTCCTGGAGGTGTTTTTCAATTTCTTTTTGCAAAAGATATAGTGCGTTGGCAAAGTCCACTTCCAGGGGGCTGGGGTTGTAGGTCGAGGTTTTCATAACGTGGGTGGTTTAATTTACCACCGCAGCAGGGCAGAGGCCCAGGTAAAACCACTGCCGAAAGCGGCTAAACAAATTAAGTCATTTTCTTTGATTTTTCCCTCAGCCCAGGCCTCACTCATTGCTATTGGAATGGAAGCAGCGGTTGTGTTGCCATAGCGCATAATGTTGTTGTACACCTGGCTGTCGCTCAGCTCCATCTTTTGTTGAATAAACTGGCTGATGCGCAGGTTGGCCTGGTGCGGAATAAGCAACGAAATATCATCTTTCCTCAGGTTGTTCGCCTGGAGTGCTTCTTCTATCGCTTCGGTGAAACGGGTTACGGCGTGTTTAAAAACCTGATTTCCGTTCATTACCACCTTGTAATGGGTAGTATCGAGTATTTGTTCGGGTTGGCGTTCTTCGCGCGGGCGACTGCTGCCGGGGTCGCGTACATATAACTCTTCGGCAAAACGGCCGTCAGCGTGCAGGTGTGTTGACAGAATGCCGGGTTTGTCAGCAGCCTGAAGGATGGCTACGCCGGCACCATCGCCAAAAATTACGGCAGTGTTTCTCCCGCGGGTCGTAACATCGAGTGCGGTAGACTGAATTTCAGCGCCAACTACAAGAATGGTTTTATACATTCCGGTTTTAATGTACTGGTCGGCTACCGACAGGGCATAAATAAAACCGGAACAGGCGTTACGGATGTCCAAAGCGCCGATACCTTCCAGTCCCAATTCGCGTTGAAGCAGCACACCTGAGCCCGGAAAAAAGTAGTCGGGTGTGATGGTGGCAAACACGATGAACTCAATATCTTTTTCCTTTAGTCCGGCACGCTCAAGTGCCATACGTGTGGCCTTAGCCGACATGTTTGCTACAGTGTCTTTGGCAGGGTCAATCCAGCGGCGTTCTTTAATTCCGGTTCGTTCGGTTATCCACTCGTCACTGGTATCCATTAACGTTGAGAGGTAGGCATTGGTAACGACTTGTTCCGGGACATAATGACCCAGGGCCGCAATTTTCGAATAGGGCATAGCTTACAGGTTGCGGCCTTAAGTTACACAATGCCCGGATTATTTATAAGGACTGAAGCCGCGTTCAATAAAATTAAAAAAGTCCTGTTTAAATGCGGTAAATGTATCGGCAAAGCTTTGTACTTCCTCCATCAGTCCGCTGTGTTCTTTGAAGTAGCGGGTGTCCGATTCTTTTTTCTCGTTTAAAATAATGGCCAGTCTTTTTTCATGGTCGCGCAGTTTTTTGCGGAATGCATCCACCAACTCTCCGTTGTAGTAGGTGATGAGATGTTGAAAGTGGTCAATTTGTTTTTTAAACTCCTCATGCGGATTGGTGGTGCTGTGGTGGTCAAGTATTTTTTGAAAGAAGGCTAACTCACGTTTCCACAGGTCGGTTGCCGATAACCACGCGCGCGTTTCGCGATGCATCGAAATCAAGGCTGGTTGTAAGATGTATTCGAAGGTTTGACCGGTAACTGAAATCATAGCAGCAATATTTTTGGATGAAGGTAGATTTTAAACCCATGTTTAATCATGAGTAAGGTCAGTTACCGGGTTGATTTCGGTCAGACAACAATATTCACAATCTTGCCCGGAACAACGATGACCTTTTTGGGTGGCTTTCCTTCTGTCCATTTTTTTACGATCTCAGAGGCAAGCACGGCTTTTTCGATATCCTCTTTGGGCATATCGGGTGCAAACTCCATCTGTGTTCGAACTTTGCCGTTAACCGAAACCGGATAATTAACAGTTGTTTCGGTGAGGTAGGCTTGATTCCATTGTGGAAAAGTACTTTGATGCACCGACCCTGTATTTCCCAGTAAGTGCCACAATTCTTCCGAAATGTGTGGAGCAAAGGGAGAGAGGGCTATGACAAGAGGTTCAAGGATTTTACGCTTGTTGCATTTCAGGGAGGTTAGCTCGTTAACGCATATCATAAACTCACTCACCGAAGTATTGAAAGAGAAAGATTCGATGTCGTGCTCAATCTTCTTTAGCGTACGGTGCAGAATTTTCAGCTCGTTTCTGCCTGGCTCTTCGGATGAAACATAAAATTTCCCGTCCGTATGGAAGAGGTTCCAGAACTTCCGAAGGAATTTAAACACGCCGTCAATACCGTTGGTGTTCCAGGGTTTGGACAGTTCCAAAGGTCCTAAAAACATTTCGTACATGCGCAGCGTGTCAGCGCCATACTGATCGATTATATCATCGGGATTTACAACATTATGTTTTGATTTGGACATCTTTTCCACCTCGGTATCGCAGTAATATTTACCGTTTTCGAGGATGAATGTGGCAGTTTCCAAATCAGGTCGCCATTTCTTAAAAGCTTCAATGTTTAAAACGTCTCCGTCAACCAGCGATATATCGGCATGCAGGCGCGTAACCTGGTACTGGTCTTTCAATCCTGCTGATACAAAGGTGTTGGTTCCGTTAATTCGGTAAACGAATTTGGACATGCCCTGAATGTGCCCCTGGTTAATGAGCTTTTTAAATGGTTCTTCACTTTTTACAAAACCCAGGTCCTTCAATGCTTTACACCAAAAACGCGAGTAGAGCAGGTGACCGGTGGCATGTTCGGAGCCACCAATGTACAGGTCCACATCTTTCCAGTATTCTTCATGCTCTTTGCCGCAAAAAGCGTGTGGGTTATTAGGGTCCATATAACGGAACCAGTACCAGCTCGAGCCGGCCCATCCAGGCATGGTGGTTAACTCGTAGGGATACTTTCCCTGGTATTTCCAGTTTGCAGCCCGGCCCAGAGGAGGTTCTCCCGATTCAGTAGGCTTGTATTCATCAATTTCCGGAAGGGTTACAGGTAAATCCTGTTCGGCAACCAGTTTAGGAATGCCGTTGTCAAAGTAAACCGGAAAAGGTTCGCCCCAATATCGCTGGCGACCGAATATGGCATCGCGCAGGCGATAGTTTATTTTTTCACGGCCTATTCCTTTTTCGGTTACAAACCGAATGCCTGCTTCGATGGCTTCGTGTACAGTCAGCCCGTTCATAAAGCCGGAATTTATGATTTGGCTATCCCAGCTGTCGAATGCTTTTTCCTGCACATCGGGACCATCGACTACCTGTTTGATGGGTAGATTGAAATATTTAGCGAAACGATGATCACGCTCGTCATGTCCGGGTACGGCCATCACAGCGCCGGTACCATAACCGGCCAGTACGTAGTCTGCTATCCACACCGGAATCATTTCGTTGTTGAAGGGATTGATGGCGTATGCTCCGGTAAACACCCCGCTAACGCGCTTCACTTCGCTCATTCGCTCGCGTTCGCTGCGGTTTTTGGCGGTATTAACATATTGCATTACATCACTTCGCCTGTCGGGCGTGACAATTTTTTCAACCAGTTCATGTTCAGGAGCCAGAACAAGAAAAGTGGCACCGAAAACTGTATCAATGCGGGTAGTAAAAACATCAATTTTTAATTCTGGATTGCCCGCCACGGTAAAGTAAAATTCACAGCCCCGGCTTTTACCTATCCAGTTGCGTTGCATTTCTTTAACCGGCTCAGGCCAGTCAATGGTGTCCAGTCCGGCCAGTAAACGTTCGGCATATGCCGTGATGCGCATGCTCCATTGCATCATTTTAATTCGTTCAACCGGATATCCGCCACGTTCGCTAACTCCGTCTTTTACTTCGTCATTGGATAACACGGTACCCAGCGCCGGACACCAGTTAACCATGGTTTCGCTGAGATAAGCAAGGCGGTAGTGTTGCAGAAAATTTTCTTTTTCGTTATCGGAAAAGTTTTTCCAGTCTTCTGCCGAAATGAGCGGGGTGTCCTCATCACATGCTGCATCAATATACCTGTTACCGTTTTTATTCAGTTCATTAATGAGCGAGCTGATGGGCTCAGCTTTTCCTAGTTCTTCGTTTCTTTTATTGTACCATGCATTAAACAATTGCATGAAAATCCACTGCGTCCATTTGTAGTAATTCGGATCGCAGGTTTGTACTTCCCGGCTCCAATCATAGGAAAAACCAATACGCTTTAGCTGTCGCTTGTAGGTATCAATGTTACGTTGAGTGGTTATAGCAGGGTGTTGGCCTGTTTGAATGGCATACTGTTCGGCCGGTAAGCCAAAGGCATCGAAGCCCATGGGGTGAAGCACGTTAAATCCTTTTAATCTTTTGTACCGGGCCACAATATCGGAGGCTATATAACCCAGCGGGTGGCCTACGTGTAATCCGGCCCCCGAAGGATAAGGGAACATGTCCAGTACATAATACTTTGGCAGCGCAGGGTTGGTAAACACTTTATAGAGGTTGGTGTCTGCCCAGTGTTGTTGCCATTTGGCTTCAATTTGTCGAATGAGTTCCCTTGAGTATTCGGCCATGCGTGGTCAAAATCAATATGCAGGCCGCAAAAATACGTCATTCGGCTTAAAGTATGATCGGAATCGAATTGTGCGGTGGCTAGTTCGACTGACTGTTGATCTTGCGAACCAGGTCCTCGATATCAGCCTGCTTCATGGGTTTTGTGATGAATTGGATGACGTTCTTAAAGGACCTGGAACGGTTTACGTCTGCCGTACTATTGGAGCTGGTGAGTACCACTATTCGGGGCCGGGTGGAGATAGGGGCCGGCAACTGGGAAAATCGCTCCAGGAATGCAAATCCATCGGTTTTGGGCATGTTTAAATCGAGGAATATTACGTCCGGAATAGCGTTTTCCTGCCGGTTACTTAGCCACTCCAGCGCATCATCAGCCGATTTAAATGAGGTGAATTCCCTGGAAAAATTAAAAACCTCAAGAAACCTGCGTTGGATAAACAGGTCTATGTCGCTGTCGTCAATAAGGAGGGTGTGTGTTACCATTCGCCCAACTGTAGATATAGCTATAGGCCTAACAGGTACTTAAACTTAATAAGTTTTACCAATCCTGTCAAAAAAAATAGTTCAAAAAGAAAGGATGTGATTTTTGTTCGTGAAAATGTGTAAAATTGGCATCAAAACCTAAATATCTATGCGTTGTACCCGTATTATCTTCGTTTATTTACTTGTTTTACCGGCAGCAGGAATACTTTTAAATTCCTGTGGTTCAGCAGGCAGTGATAAAGAAAAAAATGCAATTGAATTTGATGAGGCTAACAAGGATTTGAAAAAATCCATCGAAGAGGTGGTTTATAATATCCCTTCACCTTCCGAAATTCCTTATCTGATTCAACAAACCGGAGCTGATTTTAACCAAAGCCTGATCAATCCGATCAGCAATGCCCAACAATATACGCAGCGCAGTGATAAAACAGCCCTGAATCTCGGAATATATGCGGCTGATATCGGCTATCTGGTTTCGTACGACAAAGCCCAGGAGGCAATCAACTACCTGAATGCGTGTAAGACTCTTGCGGATAATCTGGGCGTTGTTCAGTCGTTTGATCTGGAAATGCTGAAACGTTTTGAGGCCAACATCAACAACAAGGATTCGCTTACAGCCCTGCTGGATAAAAGTCTGAAGCACACAGAACGTTATCTTCAGGATGACCGCCGTAGTCGTTTATCGGCCCTGATTGTAGCCGGTAGTTTTGTGGAAGGACTGTATATTTCCACCGGACTGGTTAATACCTATCCTAAAAATATTTTACCTGATGATAAGAGAAACATCATTTTGACTCCGCTTATTCAGGTTATCCTTAATCAGCGTAAAGCAGTTTCCGATATGGTTAAAATGCTCAGTTCAATTGAACAACCGGAAAACTCCAGTCTTCTTAAAGATTTCCAGGATCTGGAAAAAACCTATGCCGAATTGAATATTGAAGAGCAGATAAGGAATAACCGTGCCGACCTGATGCTGAGTGATAAAAACCTTGTTCAAATCAGCGCTATTGTGCAGAAGATAAGGTCAGAGATTGTACGATAAGGTATCTTATTAATAAACCATTTTGGAACGGACTGGCCTGATAGTCAGTCCGTTTTTATTTACAAGGTACTGCTGCTATTCCGTATATTTAAACGCTAAACCCCAGCCATGAGTGAAGTTGTATTGGATGCCATCCTTCGCCTGTTTGCCGTAGTGGCCCGACAGGACGAAGTAAACCACCAGGAAAGGGAACAAATACGTCAGTTCCTGCTTGACCATGTTAATGAGTCACGGGCTGAGGAGTATTTGTCACGCTTTATCAGGTATTCGGGTGATAACCGAAGCACAGACCTTAATGATGAAAAGCAATCGCTCGAAAAGATTTGCTCTTCGCTTGTAGCAGAAGTAACGCAGCGCCAGAAACTGATTATACTTGTTGAATTAATTCGCATTGTTCTTGCCGATGAAAACCTTACCGCCCGCGAATATGAGCTGGTTAAACTGGTAGCTGATACATTTAAAATTTCAAATGACGAGCTTTCCCTGATACAATCATTTTTAAAAGCGGTTCGCGCTGAGGATCTAAACAATCCAAGATTTCTGGTAATATCCGCCGAAAGCAAGGCGTCCGAATGCAAACACATTTTACGCAAACATCTTAACGGGATGCTCGCAGTGGCCTATTTTCCGGGAGTTGATTTGTATTTTATTAAATACGCCGGAAATGATAATGTTTTTTTAAACGGCGTTCCGCTAAAGCAAGGCCTTGTTCAGGTGTTACCTGTAGGTAGTACACTGCGGTGGGAACGGGATGAGCCGGTTTATTACGTGGAAATTGTTGGTCAGTTCAAGCGATTCAGTGAAACCGAACGCATCACCTTCGAAGCTAAAAATGTTTCGTATCGGTTTAAAGGCGGAAAGTATGGCCTTCGCGATGTCTCACTTTCCGAACAATCAGGGCACCTGGTTGCGATTATGGGCGCCAGCGGTTCCGGAAAGTCAACGTTGCTAAACGTACTGAACGGAACAGAAAAACCGGCTTCCGGGCAGGTGTGTATTAATGGTGTTGACATTCACAAAGAGCCTCATCGTATCGAAGGAATCATCGGCTTTGTTCCGCAGGATGATTTGCTCCTGGAAGACCTCTCAGTTTATCAAAACCTGTATTATGCCGCAAAGCTTTGCTTCAGCAACAAAACCGAATCGGAAATTGATGCGCTGGTCATGCGCACACTGAATGATCTCGGGTTGGCGGAAATTAAAGATCTGAAAGTTGGATCGCCACTGCAAAAGACAATTAGCGGGGGACAGCGTAAAAGGCTCAATATTGGTTTGGAGTTGTTACGCGAGCCGGCCATTTTATTCTGCGATGAACCTACCAGCGGTCTGTCTTCCAGAGACTCGGAAAATATCATTGACCTGTTAAAGGAATTAACCTTAAAGGGGAAGCTGGTTTTTGCCGTTATCCATCAGCCCTCGTCGGATATTTTCAAGAAGTTTGACCGCTTACTTATATTGGATACCGGAGGTTATCCGATTTACTATGGCAATCCTGTTGATGCAGTGGTGTATTTCCGTAAGAGCATTAACCTCATTGGAAGTGAGGAAGGAGAGTGCTATGCCTGCGGCAATGTTAATCCGGAGCAGATTTTTAATATCATCGAAACCCGGGTCATCAACGAATACGGCGTGTTCACCAATGAAAGAAAAATAACACCACAACAATGGCACTCCCTTTTTACGCGCTCGGTAAAATTGCCATCGGTTGCAACCTCGAATGCAGAGTTAAAGAGCACGTTGCGAATACCCGGACGTGTTCAGCAGACGCTCCTTTTTGCTAAACGCGATTTGGAATCAAAATTCCGAAACCGGCAATACATGGTCATTAATTTACTGGAAGCTCCGTTGCTGGCTTTTATTCTTGCATTTATTGTTCGCTACTACAATGTGGATGACCGTGTTTTTGCCGGTTATGTTTTTGCACATAACCCAAACCTGCCCGCTTATCTGTTCATGGGTGTAATTGTCGCGCTTTTCATGGGTTTAACGGTCAGTGCGGAGGAAATTATACGCGACCGAAAAATTTTGAAACGCGAGGCGTTTTTACACCTTAGCCGCGGAAGTTACCTGATGGCAAAGACGGGCATCCTCTTTACTCTTTCGGCTATTCAAACGCTCACTTTTGTTTTGGTGGGTAATGCCATTCTTGAAATCCGTGATTTAACCTGGCAGCACTGGCTTATCCTGTTTACCACTTCCTGCTTTGCCAATATGTTGGGATTAAATATTTCTTCCGCTTTCAATTCGGCTGTTACCATCTATATTCTTATACCGTTACTCATCATTCCGCAACTCATTTTAAGTGGTGTTGTGGTAAAATTTGATAAACTCAATCCGGCCATTGGAAACATCGAAACCGTTCCCTTTGTAGGCGACCTGATGGCATCGCGGTGGGCATTTGAGGCCAGCATGGTTACGCAATTCCGTGACAATGCGTATCAAAAGAAGTTTTATGCGTACGATAAAGAAATGGCTCAGGCCGATTTCAAAAAATTGTATTACATACCCGAATTGGAAACCAGGCTTCAATATTGTCTGAATAATATATCATCGCCTGACAGGGATGTGGTGGAACGTTATGTTCGTAATTTGAAGCTATTGCAAAACGAACTCTCACGTGAAGCAAACTCAGTAAATCAAAATCCGGAATGGCTAAATGTTTTAAGCGCAGGAAGATTTGATTCAGCGTTGTACCTTAAGATTTCAGATTTTCTGTCACGTTTAAAAGTGTATTATACCCGACGCTATAACAAGGCTGATGAGGAAAAAGAGCAACTGGTAAACAACCTGACCGATACTCCTGAAAAGGAAAAGGAGTTTGAAAATTTACGGTTACGTCACCACAACGAGGCTGTGGCGGAAACCGTAAAAAACACGGCCGACCCTCATCGGATTATTGAAAAAAATGGAAGGCTGATTCAAAAAATCTTTCCCATTTACAAAGACCCTGAGCCTGAGCACGTTGTGGATTTTGATGCCCAGTTTTATATGGCCAGAAAACACTTTCTGAACAAAAATGTGGATACCCTGTTTTTTAATACTGGCGTCATTTGGTCAATGACCCTGGTATTGGCTGTGGCGCTTTATTTTGATGTACTTCGAAAAATTCTTGAACTTGCCGACCGGCTTACGAATCCGGTATATAAAAAACAGTAAATTTGCATGCACCAATTCTATGATTATCCTAATCCTGCTTCTGTTGCTGCTCGTGTTGATTAAGATCTTCTAGACGGCATGTTTTTTTTTCTGTCGAAAGTGCTGAGCTACCTGATCATGCCGTTGTCAGTAACCGGCATTTTATTGCTTATCGGATTTTTTTTAAAAAACAGAAAGTGGGCGAGGCGCTTCCGCATTGTCGGGCTCAGTATGTTTCTGTTTTTTTCGAATGAATTTATTGCCAATGAAGTAATGACCTGGTGGGAAATACCGCCCACGCCATTTAAATCTCTAAATCGAACGTATGATTACGGTGTGCTGTTAACGGGTGTTACCAGCACAGATAAACAGCCGGCCGACCGGGTGTATTTTAATCACGGGGCAGACCGCGTTGTGCATACGGTTGATTTGTTTAAAAAAGGAATTATCCGACACATTATCGTGAGCGGAGGAAGTGGCAGATTGATTACTACCGGCAGGAAGGAGGCTGCAGATGTTTATAAGGCTTTAATCCTGATGGGGGTTCCTTATCAGCACATTACTGTTGAAAAAGACTCGCGTAACACCCATGAGTCGGCAGTGGCGGTGGGAGAGATGTTACGGCATTCCGGTGGAAGTGCTTTATTGATTACCTCAGGCTTCCATATGCGGAGGTCGCTTGCCTGTTTCAACAGATATGAATTAAATGTCACACCTTTCAGTACCGACTTTTATACCCATCCGCGAATTTTTACACCCGATGTGTTAATTGTTCCTAAAGTGGAATCCTGGGTCATTTGGCATAAGCTCGTAAAGGAATGGACCGGAATGCTGGCTTATAAAGTCGCCGGATATATCTGATTAGAAAAGTTCATGGGGTAGTTAATAGCAAAAATTCCTGCCGGGGAATCCCTTCTGAACATTCCAGGTCCAAATGGCATTTCAATGAGTTACCTCGGATCGTTTAACCTTCGTGTAAGCTATTGAAAATGAAGTCGTTGATACATTTATTTAAAATTCTAAATCCATTGAGTAAAGATATTCAGTGGTTAAAAGCTTAAAAGAAAAAGGGCGGTTTAACCGCCCTTTACAATTTGTTCGATAGTTAATGCTACGGACTTACCGGGAAGTATGTGCCGTAATACTTAGAGATATTGGGTAATGGCACAGTTGATCCAAATTTTGAGTTGATGGCCTGAATAAAAATCTTGGCAACGTAAGCGGCACCTCGAGGGTTGGGGTGTATTCCGTCCTCGGAAAAAATACCGCCCGGAGGAGCAAAGAATGCGTTAATGAAAATACCATCAACAATTTGGCCCGGTGAAGAAGCCAGCGCAGTAAAGGCCGAATTGATATTGGCTAACGCTAATCTTGACTCTGCATTAACCCGTGTTGAAATTACGTTATTAAAATCATTAATCCGGTTAGTGATCTCTGTAATTTCTGAAGGGATTAACACCCATTGATCAGCAAGCGGCACGGTAACGCCATTAATTAGCTGAGGGTTTCCTCCAACTAAAGTGCCAATAAACGAAGCCGCAGTCAGTACCAGTCTGTCGTTAGACGTTGCCTGACGCGCCCTTTCATAGGGAGCGAGAGCAGCCCGTTGAGCAGGTGTGATAAGATTGGCTGCAAGTAGTGCATCAAAACCGGGCGCCAGGTTGATAAGGCTTTCATCCTGGATCACAACCCTATTGCTAGTGGAAGCAGAAAAGGAAATCTTCCTAGCATCAAGTTCTGCAGCAGTACCAAATGCTCCTCCGAATGCCGGGGCCTTCAATGCGTCTAATGCAGCGTTATATCCTGCGAATGCAGAATTGAGTGTTGATGCCGTTGTCGCATCCAATGGAACCGGATTGTGAGGTACGACACGGAAATAAGGAATGGCAGTTACGTTGGGTATATTTCCCACGACGGCCCTTCTGTTAGGGTTAGCCAGTATTGCATCCATGGCTCCATTAAACAGAGCACTGAATGTGGCTACTGATGTCAATATTGCGGGGTTTGAAGCGCCTCCAACAGCGTACCCGAGTACATCATTATTACCTACCCAAAAGGAAATAAAAGTTGGGTTGGTCGCCAAGGCATCGCCCAGAATAGTTGAGGTTCCAGGGTTGCTGGCAAATCGTGCATAATAAGGATTAAATAAAGGATGCGATGGGTTAGATATATCCCCGGCCTGCGGCGCGTTTAGATGGGCTAATACAATTCCCGGCACACCAAAATTATTCAAATTAGCCTTGCTTCCGGTGTAGGGTGCCAGAGACTTCCCGTGATCAGCGGCATTTGTATTATAAGGCGCAGGTACTCCCGGGCTTCCGGCAGGAGTTGGGCGCGGGGTACCAGGACCAGGCCCATCGGCATCGAACAGTATTAGTCTTCCCAAGGTACAGGATGGTGGATTTGAGCAACCGTTGATGGACCCGGTTAAGGGCTGATCAAACGCATCGTTATCACTCACATATTCGAAGTGCTCAGCCATGATGGCCGGGAAGGAGTTTTGCTGACCAAAGTCGAATAAGGCGCCAGCCATAAACCCTGCGGTTAACGAGTTCCCTATCGAAACGAACTTTGTGAAGTTGGCACTGCCGGAAGTTCCGGTGGGTGGTTCCTCCGGTTCAGGTGCTTGCGGCACAAGAACTTCCTGTTCACAACTAAACACCAGAACCAGCGCGATTAACAAGCTGTATAGTCTCAGGTTTTTCATAACAGTTATAATTCAAATTTTACATGCTATTTAAAGAGGTCATCAAAAGTGATGGACAGGTAATATTGCTGCCCGACAAAGCCGGATCCGAAATTCGGACGGTAATCACCACCAAGCAGGTTGGTTCCGCCTAACTTAAGAGTACCTTTTATTGAGGTGATTTTATAGCTTACCATAGCATCCAGAACACCGTATTCGGGAATACGTACGTCCCTGGCCAGGCTAAATCCGGAATTCCAGAAGAAGGTTTCCTGCCAGCGGAAGTTTACATTAAATCCAAAACCGGAGTTACCAATATTGCGGTTGCTTAAGCCAATCATGTACCTGTTTCGAGGTGTGTTAAATCCGGCAATAAATTCATCGCTTTCATTGGCATCATAGTCCTGATATGTATAGTTAGCGGAAATAATATAACCTTTCAGGAAAGTATAGCTGATGTTAACACCCGATCCCCAAGAGGTAACTTTTTCTGGAGAGTTTACATAGGGCGACCAGATCGTTCCGGGAGGAACCGTTGCGCCTTTATGCGTGGTAGGGTTTTTACTTACGATCAGTTGGTCACCAATAAAATCCTTATAAGAGTTGAAAAATCCGAACACATCAACGAGCAGGCGGTTGTTAAACGAACCTTTGTAACCTACCTCAATGGATTGCAACCGCTCCGGCCTGATGTAAGGTACGTTAGCCGTTTCAAGGAGTGCTGGGTTACCGCCAACCGGGGTTCCATCGGGCGCCAGACTACCTCCTGATGCTCTAAAAGCCTGATATGAACTCAGTGTATAAGCACCTCCCTCATGTACACCATACCGCTCGGCATTGGCCCGCGTACTGCCTAACAAGATACCGCCGCCGGTAGGGAAATAAATAAACTGGGCCTGTGTATCCGGGTTACGGAAACCGGTCTGGAAAGAGGCACGGATAAAATTATTCTGATTTACCGAGTAAACAGCTGAGAGGCGGGGCGTAAACAAGCCATCGAAGTTTTCGTTTTTATCGTGCCGCACCGAACCGGTTAGTTTCAGGTTGCCGAGTTGTTTGGCGATTTGGATGTAGGCTCCGTATTCATCAATCTTGATGCCTTCTGCCTTTCCATCACCATCCACATCTTCATTGTAAACCGTTGCATCCGAAAACAGGTCATATCTTCTGAAGTTACCCCCAATTTGTACTTCAGCCCATTTGATGATGTCATCAAAACGATAGTTGAATTCGGCGTGGTACAGGCGTGACTTATCAATGAACTTGGCTCCCGGAGGGTTGCGCTGGAAGTAGTCATTGCGTACACCTTCAACCAGATCGCGGAAAGCCGTTGTACCTGGTGCGGGGCGGTTGCGATCAGCGTAAGCGCGTGCAGCAGCATGGTCACCCGGGGTTACTCCTGTTATGGCTCCATTGTAGGCAAGAATATAGTCCGGTACCCATTGGGATGCAGAGGGAGCATATCTTTCATTCATGAAAGCACCCAAGGCACTCATGTTATATGAGTTTCCTGCATTTGTCTGAGTCATGTAGCTGCGCACAAAGAAATTCTTTCCTTTTAATTCCAGCTTATGGAACTGCTGATTAAAATCACGGATGGCGTATTTTTCGCTACCCTGATAAATGGAGTTACCACCACCGTAACGGTACGCATAAATCAATTCAAGATTGGGATTAAACTTATAATGTAGGGCTCCATCGGCCTTGATGCTTCCTGCATTATAACTGTCGATTATATCTTCTTCCCGCCATCCGGTACGTGTAATTGGACTGAAGCCGGGAATAGGAACGTTAATTACGGTTTCATCTCCGTAAAGGTTTAAACCATCGAAGTCAGGTCTGCCGGTTTGAAGTATAGGATTGTCCGGGTCGGGACGGTGGGTAGTGTAATCGTTACCTTTCCAATCGGTAATATCAGTCCAGGAAAAGTTAACCTTGAAAGCAAACTTGTTATTGAATGCTTTTGCATACCGCATAGCGAAGTTGTATTGCGGAAAGATATCGTCTTGTGCTTCCGATGTGGTTATACCACCTTTTGCTGTAAGACTTAAGCCCTGATATTCAAACGGTGATTTGCTGGTCATCACTATGATACCGTTAAAGGCGTTGGGGCCAAACAAAGCCGATGAGGCACCCGGCAGCAAATCAATGCTTTCTGCATCAAGTTCACTGATGCCCACCAGGTTTCCTGTAGGGAAATTGAGGATGGGTGCAGCCGTATCCATTCCGTCCACCCATTGCACAAAGCGGGTGTTGGCTACTGTGGCAAAACCGCGGGTGTTCATGGACTGAAAATTGATGCTACCTGCCAGCATTTGAACACCGGGCTGGTAAGCCACCGCTTCATAAAAGTCGGGTGTGGGAACCTGCCGGATGTCTAATGCCCCGACACGATAGGCCGATACTGGAGCGCTCAGGAAGTCGGAACGAACACCCTGGCCGATGATTACTACTTCGTCGAGACCAAGCGGGTCGGCTTCCATCGATATATCTAAGTTTGAGGCCGCTCCCGATATTTCTACTTCTTTTGTGCGGTAGCCGATAAAAGAAAAACGCAACTTGAACGGAGGCGCTTTTTGGGTGGATAGAGAAAAGTCTCCATTCTGATCACTTACGGTTCCGTCGGTTGTTCCGGCCACTACGATGTTTACACCAGGCATAGGCGTTCCGGTTTCGTCTTTGACTTTACCGGAAATTGTTGTTTGTGCCAAGGTTACCGTGAGACTCGCAAAAAAACACATTGCAAAGACCCACAAACATTTGTAAAACTTCTCCATAGATTGGTTTACATTAGGGTTGGTTTGGTTAAATAGTATGTTGTGCTTAATAAATACGGGCGAATAAATTTCATCCCGTTCTGAAAAGTACAAAATTTTCAGAAAAACAAACAAACGTTTGCGAAATCGTTTTTTGAACCTATCCCTGCTGATTAGCTTCCTGACGCAAGTGCTCCACCAGGCGTTCGCATAGTTCATTGGTTTGCTCTGCGAAGTAACCGTCGCCTGTAGCGCGCATGATACTTTGGGCCATGCCACCCAGACAATCGATGTAGAATCGCTTCATTTCGTGCACTGGCATGTCTTTGGTCCACAGGTAAATGCTAAGCGTATTTTTTTCCTGTGTATCCCATAAGGCTACGTTAATCGCCTTCGTTTCGGAAGGAGCATCTCCGGGCTTATCGGTAGCGTTCCATTGAATACGGGTAGGTATGTTCTGGCCGTCCAGTTCTACTTCGAATGTGATGTGGGTTTTCCGCATAGGTTGATAAT
The DNA here is from genome assembly GCA_025055435.1 of Cyclobacteriaceae bacterium. Taxonomy (GTDB): domain Bacteria; phylum Bacteroidota; class Bacteroidia; order Cytophagales; family Cyclobacteriaceae; genus UBA2336. Next base: position 34,322 of record JANWWN010000026.1, read on the forward strand.
GCTAAGATGTTTTTGATTAGAAAAAAGGTGCAGCAAGATAGACTGCCTTACGGTTTGGTCAAAAGTTAATTTCAAGGCAGTTGTTTCGCATACCTAACATAGTGCTCTAAGGATTCAGGATTCCGCAATGCTCCCGGATTGATAACTTCTTCCATTCCTTTTCCCATTAAAATCTTTTTTACAGGAGTTTCAGTTTTCTTTCCGCTTATGGTGTAGGGGATGTCGGCAATGGCAATGATCTCATCAGGAACGTGCCTCGGACTGGTTTCCGAGCGGATTGTTTCCTTAATTTTTTTCTTCAGCAAATCGTTAAGCTCACTTCCTTCTTTCAACTTAACAAATAAAGGCATCCAGAATTCTCCTCCCTTTAGCTCTATACAAACAACCAGGCTGTCCGATACTTCTTCTACTTTATCTACAGCCCGGTAAATCTCGCTGGTTCCAATACGAACGCCGGCCCGGTTGAGCGTAGCATCCGAACGACCGTAAATGATTATTCCTCCGCGGGAAGTTATCTCAATCCAGTCGCCATGGCGCCATACTCCCGGGTACATGGTGAAGTAGCTTTCGTAATATCGTTCATAGTCCGGATCATTCCAGAAATACAATGGCATGGAGGGCATAGGTTGTGTGATCACCATTTCGCCTACCTGCTCTACAACGGGCTTACCCTGTTCATTAAAGGCTTCTGCCTTGCAGCCCAAAGCACGGCACTGTATTTCACCACTGTAAACAGGTAAAAGGGGATTGCCGCCAACAAAGGCGCTGCACACATCGGTGCCTCCGCTGATCGAAGCCAGCCAGACATTTTGTTTTACGTTCAGATACACCCATTCAAAACCTTCGGGTGGCAGGGTGCTTCCGGTTGATCCGATGGAGCGAAGTTGACTGAGCTTGAATTTTTTTTGAGGCTCTATTCCGGCTTTGGCACAATTCAAAATAAACGTTGCACTGGTTCCGAAATGGGCAATCTGTAGTTCATCAGCCAGTTGCCATAACCGGTTTAAATCAGGGTAAGCCGGACTGCCATCATAAAGAATTAACGTTGCACCACACAGCAAACTGCTTTGAATATAGTTCCACATCATCCAGCCGGTGGTGGTAAACCAGAAACACCGATCTCCGGGATGAATATCGTTATGAAAAGTGAGGTATTTAAGGTGCTCTAGTAAAATGCCACCATGACCGTGCACCATGGCCTTGGGCAGGCCTGTGGTGCCGGAGGAGTATAGTACCCAGAGCGGATGAGAAAACGGTACGCGCTCAAAGCGGAGGTTGTCGGATGGACCGGCAATGGCCTTTTCCCATGAAGTAAAAATGGTATTATTATTGAGATTTTCCGAACGAATTACCACCACGGTTTTTATCGAGGGAATGGCTTTAACTATAGCCTGAACGATATCGCTTTTATCGTATAATTTTCCGTTATAGCGATAGTCCAGTACAGTGAACAGCACAACGGGCTCAATCTGCGCGAACCGGTCGAGCACGGCCTGCAGCCCAAAGTCAGGTGAGCAGGAGGACCAGACAGCGCCCAGGCTGGCTGTTGCAAGAAATGCCGCAGTAGCCTCCGGTATGCAGGGAAGGTAAGCCGCCACTCGGTCGCCTGATTTAACTCCCTGCGCCACTAAAAACTGCTGAAGTGCTGAAACAGTTTCGCTAAGCTGTTGCCAACTAATCTCCAATGTAGTTCCATCCTCGCTCACACCGATAATGGCCGGATTGGCGTTCGTAGCTTTTCTAAATACATGCTCGGCATAATTCAGGCGGGTACCTTCAAACCAGGTAATGCGCGGCATGGCTTTGCCTTCTAGTATGTTTTTTATTTCTCCTTCGTGTTGAATGTCGAAGTATTGCCAGGTGTGCTCCCAGAAGGAAGCTGGTTGCTCAACCGACCAGTTCCACAATGATGCATAGTCGGAAAAGGAAAGGCCTTTTGTGCGCAGCCATTGAATAAAATCCGCAAGATTGGATTTTGCCTTTGTTTCATCCGATGGTTCCCAGAGCAGTTTACCCATGGCTAATCCGAATGTTTTTAAGATATTCTTCAGCTTTTCCTTTATCGCGTATAAGCTGTTGCTTCAATTCATCCAGGTCGCTGAACTTGTTATCAGCACGTAGCCGCGCATGAAAATGCACGATAAGTTCATCGCCATAAATTTCCCGATCAAAGTCGAATAAGTTTACTTCAATAGCTTTGTGCATGCCGCCAACTGTAGGCCGGAAACCAATGTACATCATTCCGCGAAACATTTTTCCTTCGTGTTGTACGGTAACAGCATACACGCCGTCTGCGGGAATGAGTTTATAATGGGTATCCATGCTGATGTTAGCTGTAGGAAAGCCGATAAGCCTGCCCAGCCGGTCGCCTTTAATCACCTGTCCGCGGATGGAGTAGGGGCGTCCCAGCAAATGGTTGGCGGTTTCCACATCGCCTTGTTCAAGTGATCTCCTGATCTTTGTTGAGCTCACGGTGATGTGATCCACATCCTGTGGCGGAATTTCTTCTACTTCAAAACCGTATCGCGGAGCGTTTTTGCGTAACTCTTCAAAACTGCCTTCCCGGTTATGCCCAAAGCGGTGATCGTACCCAATTACGAGTTTTCGTGTACCGATGGTTTTAACCAGAATACGGCTTATAAATTCTTCGGATGAAAGCTGGGAAAATTCTCGTGTAAAAGGTATGCGTACCAGATGGTCAATGCCGGCCAGTTTCAGTAATTCAGCTTTTTCTTCAAAGGTGTTTAATAATTTAAGTGAAGTATCTTCCGGATGTAGTACCAGCCGCGGGTGCGGCCAAAAAGTTATTACTACGGTTTCGCCCTGATGTGCACGTGCAATTTCTTTTAGGCGATTCAGAATTTTCTGATGACCGAGATGAACACCATCAAACGTTCCGCTGGTTACAACAGCGAACGGAATCGGGCTGAAGTCATCCGGATGGTAATATACTTTCATGTAAATGATTCTATCGATTGTGCATCTGCGAGGTGGTAATTACCGATGCGCGTACGGCAAAGTTCGGTCAGGATTGCTCCTGTACCAAGTTTTTCGCCTAAGTCGCGTACCAGGCTGCGTATGTAAGTTCCCTTTGAGCATGCTACCCTGAATCGAACTTCGGGCAGATTGATTCCGGTTATTTCAAAGGCATGTATCACCACTGTTCGCGGCTTTAATTCAGGTAGTTCGCCTTTGCGCGCCAGTTGGTATGCCCGTTTGCCTTCCACCTTAACGGCCGAATGAGCCGGGGGGATTTGTTCAATTGAACCAACGAAGAGCGAGGCCGCATTCAAAATTTTGTCCGGCATTATCCCGGAAATGTCGCGCACCTCGTTTACCTCCGTTTCCCTGTCATGCGATGGCGAGCTCTGGCCAAGTAGTAACGCCCCGGTGTATTCCTTATCCAGTCCGGTAAGCTCCGGAATCTTCTTTGTCATTTTTCCGGTGCAGATAACCAGTAAACCGGTAGCCAGCGGATCGAGTGTACCGGAGTGACCGATTTTTTTTATGTGTAGTGTTTTGCGCAGCTTATTAACTACGTCAAATGAAGTCCAACCCACCGGTTTGTTAACCAACAAAACCTTGTCCAGATAAGGATTCTCCTTCATTAAAATAACGACATGTCGGCTCCAAGATAGTACAGGGTGAGTAACAAAGCACCTGCCAGTATGCGGTAATATCCGAAAATCTTAAATCCATTACGCGTAAGGAATGAGATGAAGGATTTCATCGCAACAATGGCAACAATAAAGGCTACAAGATTGCCGGTAACCAAAAGCAGTATTTCTTCGCTCCGGGGCACGTATTCTTCTTTTATAAAACTCAACAGCTTATAACCTGATGCGGCGGTCAGGGTGGGAACAGCAAGAAAAAAAGAAAACTCGGTGGCCGTTCTCCGGTTCAATTTCTGAAACAATCCGCCAATAATCGTGGCCGCCGAACGAGATATACCGGGCACCAGCGCCAGGCATTGAAACAAACCGATTCGCCATGCCAAACCGGGTGTTACCGATAATTGTTCGTTTTGTTCATTGTCCTTAAATAAACGGTCAGTGAATAGAAAAAATATACCTCCTGCAATGAGGGCAAAGCCCACAACATCCACTCGCTCAAGCCACCTGTCAATGTATTTATCTAGTACCAGTCCCGCTACCGCAGCAGGAATGAATGCTATAAAAAGTATAAAATAGAAGTTAAACGATTGCAGAAATCTGCGCCAGTATAAAACCAGTACAGCGGCAATCGCTCCAAATTGTACTACAACTGTGTACATTTTGGTAAAGGGATGATGTGCAATGCCCATGAGGGAAGATCCGATGATGATATGCCCGGTGGAGGATACGGGCAAAAACTCGGTAAGGCCTTCGATGAGGGCCAATAGGATGGCTTGAAGCAGGCTCATGGAAAAAAATTATTTCTTCCGGTTAGCTGGCCGGTAAAGGATGGCGAATAATTCGGTGATAAAACCTAAGATCACAATAACCGGACCGAGTGTTAAACCGGTAAATCCGAATCCATAGGGTTCGTTATCAAGTGTCATGATGATAAAACCCAGCACGAGCACCACCAGTCCGGCAATCATGATCTGGTAGTTTTTTCGACCAAAAGGCAGATTATTTTCCATGGTTAACTTAGTAAAGTTCGTCTAACGACATGCGCAAGTATTTTCGGATAGAGAAAAAAGTACTAAAAAAAGCCAACAACATACCACATGCTATCAGTATTCCAAAAAGGAGGAATTGCTGTTGATCATCATGCAGCAAGGAGAGCTCCGGTACCACCTGTCGGCCGTATTGGCTTAACCCATACAATAATGCCGAAGCCAGTATTCCCGAAACAAGACCATACAGTATAGCACGCATCAGGAAGGGTCGTTTAATGAATCCTGCAGTTGCGCCAACCAGCTGCATGCTTCGGATAAGGAAACGCTGGGAGAACAGTGCCAATCGGATGGTGTTATTAATCAGCATAAATGAAGCAAGCACCAGTACGGCAAGAATTCCGGAAAGCAGCGCAGCAAGGCGTGTGGCATTGTTATTGATTTCTTCAATGAGTTCCTGAAGGTAATAAACCTGAAAAACACCATTCAGACTCTCCAGCTCTTTTTGTATGGCTAAAAGTTTTTCTTTATTATGAAATTCGGGCCGGATCGCAATAAGGTAAGCATCGTGTAGAGGATTTTCACCGATAAAACGGGTAAAATCTTCTCCGGTTTGTTCAATAAAATCCCGTGCAGCTTCTTCTTTTGAGATAAATTGAAGAGGGACCTCTTTATTAACGTAAGGCAGGGATTCCAGTTTTTTTTCTAACTGTAACCGCCTGCTTTCAGTAAGGCCATTTTTTAGATAAACCTGCAGGCGTACCTGGTTGCGTATGGCTTTTTCAAATTGAATTGCATACAATACGAGCAAACCCAACAGACCGGCAACCAGCAAGGCCAGTGTAGTACTGAAGATTACTCCAGTAAAAGGATAGTGTCCGAATTTTTTCCGGGCGTAGGCACGCTGCATGGCACAAAATTATGATTTCCATGCAAACCGACTGTACTGCGCACCGGAAGTAAACCAACTATTTTTTTCTGAACTGTTTGAGTTTTGTTAATAATGCCTTGTCTCGAATTGGCACGAGCGGAGTAGGCTCTTCTTTATCTGTGTCCAGCAGATAGTAGTAGCTTTTATAGTATAAAACCACAGTTCTTTCATTACCCGAGATAAACTCGAGGATTTCATACAGATTGTCCTCAAAGTTTCCATATAAAACCAGCTTCCTGTTCTGGAAGGCGTAATGGAAGGAGTATTTTTTGTCGTCATTATTGGTTACAACCTCAATGGAGGAGGTGACGAATCCCTTCTCAACGATTTCAAGATGTCGATGCTCCTTTTCAATCTGTTCCCTGATTTCTTCATCAACCGGAGTAAAGACTTGCAATTGAGGCTGAGTTAGCGGCTCAGACTTGGACGGTGTTACTTTTTTCTTGGTTTCTTCCGGCTTATTTTCCGGTATGGTTGTAACCGGAGGTGTTTCTGCGGGTTGAGCTGGTTGAATGTTATCAGAAATTTGACCCGAGTCTTTTTCCTGTGGAGTTACCTGTTCAACCGGAGTAGGCAGTTCGTTGTTATTGTCGGAGCTAAAATAAAAGTATAACGCCGTGCTGATGGAGCCTACCACTACAACCGAGCCGATAATTTTTGCGGCAACTCCCGAAGTGAATGAACTGGCCGGAGGTACCGGTACATTGTTCAACATAGCCTTCAACTCGGCTATGCGGGCCTGGCGTATACCTTCTATTACTTCTTTCTGAAATTTTAATTCTTTTTGCAGCTCAACATCTGTTTTAAGCTGTTCTTCAAAAGCAGCAATCTCCTCAGTACTCAGTTTTCCGCTGAGGTATTGATCCAATAATTCAAATTTTTGTTCTGGTGTCATCGTTTTAATCCAAAAAGTCGTGCTCCGAATATTGAGCACGAATCAACTCATCCAGTTTCTGTTTACATTTATATTTCTTCGTCTTGGCGGTATCGGTGTTGGCGAAGCCCAGTCGGTCGGCAATTTCCTGCATCGACAGTTCCTCGAAGTAATAATACATCAGGACTTTTTTGCAGGTTTCACCCAATTGGTCGATACAACGCGCAATAATCTTATTTCGTTCCTCGGTCTCCGTATCGAAAGTTACGGGCAAGTCCTTTTCTTCGTTACTCAGCCGCTTCTTCCGGTCTAATTCTTTCCGCCACAGATTTTGACAAATGCTGTAGATGTAAGTACTCATTTTAGACGTGAGTACCAACTTACCGGAAACGGCCTTTTGCCAGAAGACTACCAGTGCTTCCTGGTAAATGTCCCGGGCCTCTTCTTCGGTGCCGCTGTTATTGATGACCATCTTGGTCATCATCCTGTAATATTTTTTGTATAAGAACTCCAGGGCGCGTTCATCCCCCTTACAGATGCGCTCAAAGATTTCCTTTTCGTCCATCTCAGCGCTCTGCCTGAATACCAGATGCTTTTTTCCGGGTAACCCTTCAGCCACTTTTTTGTATAGTTTTTTCGATTATAGGTTGATTTGTTCTTTAATCGGTACGCTGCCAGGTTTGGGTACGCCAAAACGGTCCCCAGTAACCACGCACTTTCAGTTCATTTCCTTCACGCCATACTTTGCAACGATATACTTTTCCGTTCTCCGGGTCCAGTATGTTGCCGTTTTCAAAATACTCTCCGTTTTTTTGCAGGTCGCGAAGTATTTCCATGCTGATAATTTTTTGCTTATAGCGGGAATCAGAAGGGTCACATTTATCGCAAATCGGGTCAGGCGATTTACCTGGCTTAGGAAACGTTTTCAGTACCTTACCAAAGTATTTTCCGCTTCGTTCAAAGATCTCCACAATGGCCTTGGGTTCGCCTGTGCCATCGTCAATTGTTTTCCATTTTCCGGTTATCTGGGAAAATACCGGACAGTAAACCGTAACAAAAACAAGTGTAATCAACGAGAGCCTTTTCATACGACCGAAAAATAATGAAAAAGCCCCAATTCATGGGGCTTTTGGTATTCTGCCGCTTAAAACTCACTGTTGCTCGCCGGTATTGACCGGTGTAACCT
>JANWWN010000027.1 GCA_025055435.1 Cyclobacteriaceae bacterium
CCGCAAATAGCTAACCAAAATTTTTTTATCAGTCTTCGAAGTTTTTTATCGCTGATTTGTACAACGGAACGGTGCTACACGGCTCGCCAAACATCAGACTCCTGACAAGGGGACGTAAGCGAACTGCCACTTCGGCATAAACAGATACCGGAATATCGTATTTGGAACAACCTTTCACTACCACACGGGATGCTTCATATCTGCTCCAGTCAACCTTATTAAAAGCTTCGCAAAACAGCTGATGTTCAAGCTCCTGCAACGTACCTACCATGACCCTTTTTGCATAGGGTTGTGCGGCAAGCGCCGCCAGCATAAATGCCCAGACAGGCACGATTGCGTCGGCCGAGCAGGTAATAGCAAGAAACTTACCCTGATAGGCCTGCCAATTATGTGTCCGGATGAATTCGCGAAAATTTTTTTCTTTCAATATCAGTCCTTCGTAAAGCTGATCTTTTAAATCCAGTAACACGCGCTCGCCTGGTTGATAAAATTCTTCCAGTTCGAACACCATTAAGGAACTGGATGCCACGCGGTTAATGATTTCATCTGATTTGTCCATGCCTCAACAACTCTTCTGATGCAAATCTCTAATTCAATCGGAATACCGAGTTAACTTTTTGATGTGGTAAAAAATTCCTTTGCATACATCGGTTCGAACAAGGCCGGGTCTTCCCACTTGTTTTGCTTCCAATTTTCAAAGGCCAACTCGCCCAGTACCGTTGCCCTGGGATAAATATCGGAAATAAATGAGGCTCCGGTATGCTGTACCACGTTTCTGCATTTCCCTGCTGCATTACCGGCAAAGCATATCTTTCGGCCCTCATCCAGGTATTGCCTCAAAAATTCCGGCTGAAGTGTAGCTGCCGAGGTGGGAAGTATTTCTTGATTGTGCTCATCCACCAGCTTATAAAAAACATCCATCCTGCGTGCATCGATGAGCGGGCAAATCCAGACTTGTGCTTCGCAGTGTTGTCGTGCTCCACGGGCAAGGATGTCCAATGTATTAACGGCTATCAGCGGAATACTTAATCCGTAGCACAATCCTTTTGCTGTTGATGCGCCAATGCGCAAACCGGTATAGGATCCGGGGCCTGCTGAAACCGCTACAGCCTGAATTTTTCGAAGCGATAAGGACGATTGATCGCAGACTTTTTGAATCAGCACGGCAAGCTGTGCGGCATGTGAACGTGGCGTTAGGATTTCGAGCGTGTTGATCAGTATTCCCTGCTCATGAATGGCCACAGCGCACACATCCAGTGAGGTTTCAATACTTAGAATCAGGGCCATTACTGCGGACTGAGTAATGCTTGATATTTTTTCAGATCGGACAGAATATCCTTTGCTTTTTCAACCTCCTTATCTGATCGCAGTGAAACAGGTACCTGTCCGTCAAAGAGGTTATAGTGAAATGCAATTTGCTGCTCGAGCAGATTTTTAACCTCGCGTTTAAACCGAATAAAGTCATTTGCCTTATTGGCCTCCACGCGGCTGCTTAAGGCATTCAGCTCGCGTTCAATCTCCGCAAAATACTGCTCAGATTTTGCTGCTTCTCTGAACTCTTTGATTTGCTGCTCGATGGTGGTGGTATAGCTGAATTTGCGCTCTTTTATCCAACTTACAAACCGGGCATATTCGTTATCGGATAATTCAAATGGTGCGGATGTCCGCAAGCCAGGATTTTCATTGGTAAATTTTGAGGCGTATTCGAACAACATGCCTGAATTGACCAAAGCCGCAAGCACGGGAATATCCTGAGCGTTTTCTGTTTCGATATCGGGTTTTAACCCTCCGCCATCAAACACGATGCGGCCGCGCGATGTGCGGAATTCCCTGCGCAGGGAATCGGCAAATTTGTTTACCGTGCCATCGGCATTGCGATGCGCATAATCCAGTTCCTGAATGCACCGGCCGCTTGGAATGTAATAACGGGCAGTGGTTACCTTAAGCTGGGCATTGTACGACAGCGGTCGTGTGGTTTGCACCAGTCCTTTACCAAAAGTTTTTTGGCCGATGAGAACGGCCCGGTCGTAATCCTGAAGTGCTCCGGCCACAATTTCGGCTGCCGAGGCACTGTTTTCGTTGATGAGAACTGCCAGTGGTATTTGCGTGTCTAATGGATGGTTCAGGGTAGTATACGTGCGGTTCCAGTCGGCCATCTTGCCTTTTGTACTCACCACTTCTTTTCCTTTTGGGATAAAAAGGTTGACAATGTTAACGGCCTCGTAGAGCATTCCCCCTGGATTATCCCGAAGGTCGATAATAAGTCTTTGAGCGCCCTGCTGCTTTAAGTCGGCAACGGCCTGCGCTACTTCCTTTCCTGCGCCAGGTGTAAAATCATCCAGACGAATGTATCCGATTCCCGGAGCAATGATACCTGCATAGGCCAGGTTACTGATAACTATTCTTTCACGTTTGATTTTAAATGTGAGGTTTTCGGACTGACCATAACGCTTCACCCTGATTTCCACTTCTGACTTCAGTGGCCCGCGCAGCATATTGGAAATTTCGGAAGTGGTTTTTCCGGCCACAGACTGGCCGTCAACTGCTAGGATTTCATCGCCCACCCGGAGTCCGGCTTTGTAAGCCGGAAAATTTTTATACGGATGGGTAATGACCGTCTTGTTGTTTACGTTTCCAATGAGAGCACCAATACCCGCATACTGGCCGGTAGTGGTTATGCGAAAACCTTCCAGTTCATCTTCAGCGATATAATCGGTGTAGGGATCGAGCGACTCCAGCATTCCTTCTATGCCTTTCCGGATAAGTTTACCGGGGTCCACTTCATCGACATAATAGGCGTTTACTTCTTTGAACAGTGTAGCAAAGATGTCGAGGTTCCGCGCGATTTCGAAGTAGTTATCACCGGGCGCATGGAAGGCCAGCAAAGCCACCACTATTCCTGCAAGTAAAGCGTATTTAACTTTTCTCCACATAACTTTTTATCCTGCCAAACACCTGTATCATGGCTTCCGATAGCTCCGCCAATGCGGGTACTTTTCCGGACTGATAAATATACGCAATGCGGAGGGACGGGAGTTCATTCAATTGACTTTTATTCAGGCGGTAAGCTTCGCGCATCAGGCGTTTTACACGATTGCGTTGTGTAGCTTTTGGAATGTAACGTTTGGAAACCGTAAACAATACCTGATGCTCGGCTGCGGCATCGGGGTTACGCTGCACCTTCACGCGAAAGGGAGGTACGCTAATGGTGTCGGCATGTTGAAATAAATTCTCCACTGCGCTTTTACCGCGCAGCCGCTCAGCTTTGGAAAGACTTTGAAGACCCATGGGAGTTCCCGGGCCGGGAGGAAGAATTACTTCTTCTTAAACGTAAACTCATCAGAAACGGTGAGTTTTTTCCGGCCTTTTCTTCTGCGGGCAGCCAGTACCCTCCGTCCGTTAGCCGTAGCCATCCGTTGCCGGAATCCGTGCTTGTTTCTGCGTTTTCTGCGCGAGGGCTGATACGTTCTTTTCATAACCGCTTAGCTAAAGGGCTGCAAAAGTGCTCAGTATTTTCCTTTTTTCCAAAGATTACGGGCTATTTGCAAAGTGAGCGTGCAGGATTTTCCACCGGCCGGATACTTTGCCTAACAGAAATGTTACGGGCCCGGTTTGGGGGCGAACCGAGTCTCTACGCCGAAAATACCAGGTAGCGGTAACCAGCAAAGCCGCTGTGCCTACTGGTCTTTCCTTTAAATTTTCAAGCCATAAGGTGTTTCCTGTTGTTTTGCCTCCATCAACAAACCCGAATTTCCTGTGATGCTCCCTTAGTTTTTCCAATCCTTCAATCAGGCCATCGTATTCCGATGAAAAGTAAGTGGCGTATTTATCGAACAGGGAATCCACCATGGATAAATCATACGTATTCCACATGCTAATCCACTGGTTAATTACTTCCGTTGCAGAAGGTGTTTGGGCGAACACCCTGCCAGGAAGGATTAGCATGACCATGATCAGCATTCTCATGACTGAATGAGGTCGGCCAGAAGTTTTTTTGCGGTTTGCGGATCGAGGCGGGGCCCCCACTGCGAAACCACACGGGAAGATGCCAGCGAGGCCAGTTTACCGGCTTCGGCCATGCTGTGCCCGTGCGTAATACCGTAAAGAAACGCTCCTGCAAACATGTCACCGGCTCCGTTAGTATCTACCGCACGTACTTTGTAGGGTTCAATCTGAATGAAGGTGTCTCCGTCATAAATCAGTGCGCCATTGGCCCCCAGGGTAATGGCAAAACGTTTTGCTACCTCTTTTAATTTTTCGCGCGCATCCTGAAGGCTATCCGTTCCGGTAAAAATCATGGCTTCCTCTTCGTTGCAAAACAACAAGTCCACGCTGGCGCCCACCACTTCATTCATCTGCCCGGAAAAGTATTTTACCATACTGGCATCGGAAAAGGTAAGTGCGGTAAATACCTTGTTGCGTTCGGCTATCTTCTTGGCCTCCTTCATGGCTTCGAGGCTGCGCGGGCTGGCCACCAGGTAGCCTTCCATATACAGGTATTCGGAATTTTTTATGGCCTCTTCGTTCAGGTGTTCGATACCTAAAAAGGAGCTCACCCCCAGAAACGTGTTCATGGTGCGCTGTGCATCGGGTGAGGTCATTACCAGGCACTTGCCGGTGTGTCCGTCGGGACAGTTTTCATATTGCAGGTTGGTATCGATGCCGTTGCGTTGCAGGTCATCGAGAAAAAATTTCCCCAGCTCATCTTTGGCCACCACGCAGGAGTAAAAACATTTTCCGCCAAACTGGCTAACTGCCACCACGGTATTGCCGGCTGAGCCTCCACCCGACATGCGGCTTTTTCTCATGTCAATGGCTTTCATCAGCTGGAGCTGGCGTTTTTCATCCACCAGCGTCATCACACCTTTTTCTATGCCGTGGCGTTCGAAGAAGTCGTGATCTACTTCGGTAACAATATCCACGATGGCATTGCCCATGCCGTAAACGTGGTAGCGGGGTTTGCTTTGAGCCTCCATGATGATAACTCAGGCGGCAATAATACGGCTAAAGCATCAGTTGTTGAAATGGGTCATCTTACTTCCCACCGCCAGTACCAGTTAAGTCCGGCTTCACGCTGAACCATCCATCCGCCTCGTAAACCATTTCCTGCATTAGTCCTGGCTTTTGCCATCATGGCACACCGGTCCCTTTGATTATAGTATTTAAGGTGCCCTCGTTCAGCATTCTTTCTTTCAAACTGCACACCTAGTTTTACATCAAAGCTTGGTTTACCGTCTTCGCAAAATCGTAACATCCGGTAAAAAATAAACTTATTGTTACCTGCAAAATAAATTTCAGTAAGCTCTTCTGCATGGTTTTGAAACAAAATCCATAAAATTATACAAAACCCATGTGATTAAGGCAAGCCAAAAACGCACTTTCTTTATTTCACGGAGGGACCTTACTCTGAATTTGTCCTGCTAATTCAATTGCAATGCAAAGTTCTCATCGAAACCCGTTTGTCTTTTTCTTCAAACCCATGTTCAATGAAGCAGCCCGATCAGGGTAATCGGTGATGAGTCCGTCCACACCCCAGGAACGCAGGCGTTGCATATCGGATTTTTCGTTGACGGTCCAGGGTATGACGCGCATCCCCATGGCTTTGATTTGCTGAACTGTTTCGGCCGTGAGCAACTGAAAATACGGACTATATACCGATGGAGTGAAGCCGAGTTCTTTCAGGTTTTCCTCAACCGTTTTCCGGTTTTCCACCAGCAACGCCACCCGCACCTGCGGATAAGTTTTTTTCCAGTACTGCAACACGCGAATATCGAACGACTGGATAACCACGCGCTCCAGCGGCAGGTATTCGTTTATCAGTTTAAAAACCAGGTCTGAAAATTCTTCGGGCGCGGGGTGGAAACGGTTATCGCCCAGCGAATGGCTTTTGATTTCAATGCTGTAATCCACTTCGTACCGTGTAAAACTTTTGATATGGTCTTCGACTGCGGCAATTACATCACGCAACAACGGTTTAACGGCTCTCATTTTTTGTTGCTCCGCAAACCGCGGATTGCCTTTCGAACCGCAATCGTAGCGGCCCACTTCGGCATAGGTCATTTCATAGATGTTAAGCCTTTTCTCTTCTTTTGGACTGATTTCCGAACCATCGGGCCGCAGACAAATATCGGCTGCCATCCAGGGCTCGTGCGATACCACCACCTGTTTATCTTTGGTGATGACTACATCCATTTCCAAAGTGGTTGCGCCCTGATTGAGCGCCTCGATGAACGAGGGTATGGTATTTTCAGGTCTTAATCCGCGTGCACCGCGATGGCCCTGCAAATCGAATTTGGGAGTATATACCTGTGCCGATAACACGCCAGCCTGTATAAAAATTACAAACCAAAATACCCGCTTCAGCATGCACCAAAATTACCCGAAAAGATACGGATGCGTATTACCGTTTGGTTAAAACTGTGCGAAAGAACGGACCTAATCGGAAAAAACAACAATACCCAGCTGAAATGCGAGTGCAGAGAAATTTTTGATATCGTACGCCTCACTTTTATTGCCGGCGTATTCCCAGCTCAGGGCCGACTTCAGTCCGAGTGCAGAATAGGGTCGTATCCGAAAAATAATTCCCGTTTCCGGCCTTACCACCCAACTGCGGTTGTTGTCGCCCTCTTCGTAAACATTGTAATACAATGTATAGCGTGTTACAGCTAATCCTGCACCTAATGAAACATATGGAACCAGCCGGTCGGATGCCCTGAAGTAATACTGCGCATTTGCCAGCAGTGTGAAGTAGTACATGTAGTTAAAAATATCGGTGGTAATGGCTCCTCCCGGATAGGTATAGGTTTGGCGCGGCACATAATCGTTTAAGGTATTGTAAGCTGCTTCAATACCCCATCCGAATTTTTCGGAGCTGAAGCGCGTATAGCCCACCCGCATACCGGCAGACGACTTGCCGACAAAATCCTTATATAATGGTTGTTGTATGTTGAGGGTTAGGTTAAAGGCACCCTCGGCAGGCTGCGCGAGTGCCGCTGCAGGCATCAACAAAAGAACCATCAGAAAATTGCGCATGATTAATCTTTTTGGATGTATGGGGATTGGGCGAATGCCTGATTTACCGCTTCGAGCGTTTTGCTGTTGCGATCGATGGAAGCATAAATGTCACCGATAAAGGCTTTCCAGATTACCTTATAGCGATTGCCGTTGGCAGCGTAATTTTTAATATCAACAACCTCGATTACCAGGGTGCCATACGATGCCGAATAGGTAGTTACATAAGGAAACCAATATCCGTAATACCCCCAGTACCAGGAATAGAACGGGGCGTAGTTAACAGCCTGAAAGAAACTGAAGTTATCCAGCAGAATTACATTCACTGCAAAATCCGGGTTTTGCTGCGGCGTTACGCGCGTATAACCCGCTTCCAGAAATTTGTCGCGAACCCTTCGTGTTACCGATTTAACAAAATCCTGACCCGAGCCATCCACAAGCAACGTATCGCGATATCGGGTAGATACCAACCCCATGGTATCGATGCGCATGGTAAATTTATCATAGGTACCAAAGACATTGAAAGTAGGTGAAACCGATTCCTGGTCATACCGCGTTTGAACCACCATATCCTGTACCAGTTCCCCCAGGTCGGGTTCCATCCTGCAGCCTGTAAGGACAAAGACGGTTATTATAAACCAACCGATTTGTTTTCGCATATTCCGGTTTTTATAACTAAGACACGCAACGGGATACAATGGTTTACTGGTATCCGTAATTACTCAACGGTTACCGACTTAGCCAGGTTGCGGGGCTGGTCCACGTTACAGCCGCGCATCACAGCGATGTGGTACGACAACAGTTGAAGGGGCACCACCGACACAATGGGCATCAACGCCTCCTGTACGGCAGGCACTTCGATGACAAACTCCGACAAGCCGGGCAACAGGGTGTCACCTTTTGTTACGATGGAGATGACCCTTCCTTTGCGGGCTTTCACTTCCTGAACGTTGGAAATGATTTTTTCGTATGAACTGTCGCGCGTGGCAATAAACACCACGGGCATGGCTTCGTCAATCAGGGCGATGGGTCCGTGCTTCATTTCGGCTGCCGGATAACCTTCGGCATGTATGTAGGATATTTCCTTGAGTTTAAGAGCGCCCTCAAGAGCTACCGGAAAGTTGTAACCGCGCCCAAGGTACAGAAAGTTGGTGGCGTCTTTAAAGATATAAGCCAGCTCGCGGATTTTATCGTTTTGCTTCAGCACCTCTTCAACTTTCGCTGGAATGTTTTCCAGTTCAACCAGCATTTCGTGAAACTTGCGGTCGGTGATAGTACCGCGTTTCTGGGCAAGCGTGAGCGCAATCATGCTCAGCACAGTAAGTTGGGCAGTAAATGCTTTGGTGCTGGCCACGCCTATTTCCGGGCCGGCATGTGTATAGGAACCGGCATGCGATGCGCGTGCAATGGACGAACCAACTACATTGCATACCCCGATGATAATGGCTCCCTTGGATTTGGCCAGTTCGATGGCAGCCAGTGTATCGGCCGTCTCGCCCGACTGGGAGATGGCGATAACTACATCGCCCTCACGGATGATGGGGTTGCGATAACGGAATTCGGAAGCGTATTCAACCTCAACGGGTATGCGACAGAATTCCTCAATCATGTATTCAGCTACCAGGCCTGCATGCCACGATGTGCCGCAGGCAACGATGATAATCCGGTCGGCCTGCATCATTTTGTTTACGTATTCGCGAATGCCGCCTAAAACAAGGCGCCCTGCAGCCGCATCGAGCCGACCGCGCATCGAATCGCGGATGGATCGCGGTTGCTCGAAAATTTCTTTCAGCATGAAATGCTCGAAGCCTCCTTTTTCGATCGCCTCAAGCTCCATCTCCAGCCGTTGAATGTACGGTGTGGCCGGCGCATCATCGATGGTCTTGATGCGCAGTTCACCGTTATCGATAACAGCAATTTCCTGGTCGTTCAGGTAGATAACATCTTTGGTATATTCAATGATGGGTGTGGCATCGGAAGCCAGAAAAAATTCGTTTTGTCCTACACCTATTACCAACGGACTACCCTTCCGTGCAGCGATGAGAAGATCCGGATTTTCCGAGGTCATGATAACAATGGCATACGCACCCACCACCTGGGTAAGCGCCACGCGAACAGCTTCCTCAAGGGAGTAACCGTTACTTACCTGAATATCTTCTATAAAATGAATCAGCACCTCGGTGTCGGTCTCGCTGGTAAACCGATAGCCTTTGTTCATCAGCTCCTGTTTCAGGGCGCTGTAGTTTTCGATGATACCATTGTGAATGATGGCCAGCTTTCCGGATGCCGAGTAGTGCGGATGGGCATTGATGTCGTTGGGCTCGCCATGTGTGGCCCAGCGGGTGTGACCGATGCCTATCGGGCTGTTTATGGACAGGTTTTTTACCAAATCCTCCAGCTCAGCTACTTTGCCCTTCTTTTTGTAAACGTGAATTCCTTCATTCAGCAAGGCAATGCCTGCACTGTCGTAACCGCGGTATTCAAGGCGTTTAAGTCCTTTAATAACAACTTCCTGAGCGTTACGATGCCCGACATAGGCAACTATTCCACACATAATATCTTTTTATTGATTAAATACCAGTAAGCGGACGGGTGTAATAAACGCGAAGCTTGATATTGTTTTTATGAAAAGCAACCCGATTTACTGTTTTACCGGCATTAAGCGGATACAAAATGAAATGTCTGAACCGGGGTTTGTCTGGTTCTTCAATAGCCATTTCCTGTGCAAAAAGGGTTAGAAAGCCCTGGTAGCTGCTCGATGTGGGGTTGTAATTCAGGCTTAAATAGGTGCCAAAGTCGGAGAACACGGTAAAAATGCTGTCGTTATTAACGCGCGACACATCAACATCGAGTGTCCGCGCCAGGTTGTTATACTTCGCCAATATCTTCTGATCGCGTGTCCGGGCGGCTGATGTTTTCTGGCGGTTGAATTTTCGTAAACGGTTATCCGGGTCGAGTACGCGAACGAACAACTCCTTGGGTGGAGACAGATTTTCGGGGGCCTCTACATTTTCAATGATTAACTGTGCAGCATTAATAGCCATATTCGGAATGGTATCGGCTTCCAGAAAGTTTACAAACGCCGACAAATCCAGTTTAGTAAACAGCCCAACACCGTTTTGTACATAGCGCATGCCGGATGGCGGATCATAATCAGTAAAATACTGGTTGACCATTTGCACGTCTGTTCCCGCACGGTTGGATTTTATTTCGTTAAAACTGGCAACGAAACTGGAGAACACGAATGTGTATTGAAGACTGTCCGTAGTTGGATTATGGTAATGTAGTATAAGTTTGGATTCGGTATCGGAAGCGTGAAAGCCTACAATCTTATCGCCCCAAACCGGCTTAAGAGCAATGCCTTTATGAATTCTGAAAAAGTCGTTTGGGCGGATAAAGGCCGAGTCTTCATAGGTGGGGTTGGATGAAGACCAACGAAGTACTGTATTAAACAGTCGCTGACCAAAGGCCTGGTCTAACCGGATGCGCACCTTGAACACTTCAGATGTTTTGCCGGAGTCCAACTTGTTTTTAAACAGAATCGGATTCGGAAAAATTGTTCCGGTTCCGATCAAATCACCCAACGGAACATTGGTTTTATTAAAGTAATACTGCGAGGCCGTACGCGAAATGGTTTTTCCCAGCTCATAAACCTCAAAAGTCTGCGGATTGGTGGAAATGGTACCATACGTGTATAAGTCGTACCGTAACTGAAGCACCACCGAGTCGAGTACGGAGTTGGGATCAATTTTACCCAGTGCGAGCCCAAAATATTGGGTATAAAAGGATGCACTCACCTCACCGAGTTGGTCATCCTGATACTTGCCAAGTAAAAAACGATTGGTTTCGTTGTTAAAAATGTAATTGCTGGTACGCAGCGAGTCGAGCCAGAGTACGCTGCTTTCGACCGGAAATTCAATGTAGCGCGTTTCAAATTTGGGTGTGGGATTTCGAAAGCCGAGAAAGGTGGCTTCATCCTTACACGACCAAACGGCAACCGCAACTATACCCAGTATCCCTGCAATCAGCTTACCCCGCCAGCTCATTATACAAATTGTAGAAGGATTCGGTATAGTTGTCGTCTTTTCCGATGGTCTCCACTTTCTTTTCTTTTATTTTTTTGAAGAGACCTTCCAGTTTTTTGTTTTCACCCGCTACGATTACCGCATCCGAGAATTCAATGGCCATTTTAATAAATCCTTCATAATCGGCCGACTTCAGGTTGCCGAGCATGTTATCTTCGATGTCCATCATCTTTACCTTCGACAACAAATCGCCTTTGAATTTGTAATTGAAGGAGTTGTTGTAGATGGTAAACACGGTTTTTGTGTTTTTAAACAGCGGGTCGTTTTTGTAGGTTGTCTTCAGGTACAACGGTATAAAGCTGGTAATCCAGTCGTTGCAGTGAACTATATCGGGCGCCCAGCCCAGCTTGCGAACGGTTTCAATTACACCTTTGCAAAAGAATATAGCGCGCTCGTCATTGTCTTCATAAAATTTATTCTCCTTATCGTAAAACACAGATTTACGATGGAAATAATCTTCATTGTCTATGAAATATACCTGCAGCTTGGCATTGGGAATGGACGCAACCTTGATGGTCAGCGGTTTTTCCTCATCGCCTACAGCAATATTTATCCCTGACAGCCGAACCACTTCGTGCAAACGGTTTTTTCGTTCATTAATTATTCCGAATCGCGGAACGAGTATGCGGATTTCCATCCCCTTTTCCTGCATGTATTGCGGCAGCTTGCGCACAAACTCGGCTACTTCAGACGTCTGCAAAAAGGGGTTGATTTCACTGGAAACATAAAGAATACGAAGCTTTGACATATTTAACTGAGCTTAAGAGAACGAAAACGAGGCACAAAGGTACGAAAAAACGCCACCTTATTCAACTCTAAATTCAACCTTCCTACATATAATTACCTGACTTTCAATTTATAACATACCAATAAGCCAACCCCTGACCATTCCTGCTTAGCTTAAAACAAGGTTTTTTAACCTGGCTTTCACGGCAGGTGTATATCTTTCCGGCTCATCCCGACATGAAACGAGCGGCCGCTATTCAATATTTTATCTGGTTGGTACTTGCAGGCCTGTTGTTGTGGCTTTCGCTGCGGGTACTCACTCCGCCTGAGGGACAAAACCGATGGGACTATCTCATTAGTGCCTGGCGACGCACCGATAAAGCATGGTTATGGCTGATGGCGCTTCTGGCCATGGTCAGTCATCTTATCCGGGCCGAAAGGTGGCGCCTGTTATTAGGCGTTTCCGGTCAGCCCGTTTCATTTTTTCACGCGCTGCTCTCGCTTCTGGTTGGGTACCTGATTAATCTGGTCATTCCGCGTGGTGGCGAAATTTCCCGTTGCCTGAATCTATATAAGTTGAATTCATATCCGGCTGATAAATCATTTGGTACGGTGGTAGCCGAACGTGCCATTGACCTGATGTGCTTTTTACTGGTACTTGTAATCGCATTTTTTGTAGAGTTCGATAAGCTGGCAGCATTCGTAAAAACCTTGCCCGTAGAACTGCCCGGGAAGCCGGCCATGTGGTTGTGGATGGTCGCGCTCGCATTATTTATTGTAGTGATTATCGTTTTGAGACTTTTTGTGAAGCGTTTTCCCGCCCTTCAAAATAAACTAAGCCAACTTTGGAAGGGCTTTCTAAGTGGACTCCGGTCAATTCGATATGTACGTCAACCCGGACTATTCATCACCTATTCGATTTTAATCTGGCTACTTTATTTCCTCATGACCTATGCCGTGCTGATGGCTTTCGAAGAAACCCGGTCGTTGGGTTGGCAGGCTATCCTCAACCTTTTTGCAATAGGCTCACTGGCTATGGTACTGCCCATGCCGGGAGGAACAGGGTCTTATCATACCTTGGTTCCAGCCGGTCTTTCTTTTCTCTATGGCCTGAATTTACCGGATGCCGTTGCTTTTACTTTTGTATTTCACGCCTGGCAAACCTTGATTATGATAGCCGGAGGCGTGCCGGCTCTACTTACAACCTTAATGCTGGGCACAGGAAAAAAAATTGAAAATACGTTACCTTTGGAGCCCTGACGGTTTGTCAGGAAATCAAAATGGTCTGCAACTTGTTATAGAAAGGCAAAAAAAAATTTCATTATGGGTTTACTGATTATTGGTGTTGTCTTTATGATCGTGGGATGGCTGGTCAGCAACAAGCTGAAAAGCAAGTTCCACGAGTATTCGCAAATCCGGCTGAATCAAAATTTAACGGGTGCAGAAATCGCAAGGCTGATGCTGGCTGATAACGGTATCCACGATGTGCAGGTAATCAGTGTGGAAGGACAGCTCACCGACCACTACAATCCAGTAAATAAGACGGTGAATTTAAGTCCGGATGTGTACCATGGACGCAGTGCCGCAGCGGCCGCTGTTGCAGCCCACGAATGCGGTCATGCCATTCAGCATGCTACTGCCTATTCCATGCTCGAGTTTCGCTCAGCGATGGTGCCTATTCAAAACATTTCGTCAAAGGTTATCAACATCATCTTTTTCATGATGATGTTCGGAGCTTTTGCCGTTAAAGGTCTGTTTTCGTTTGATACCGCCTTATTGGTAATCATCGGATGCTATACGGTGTTTGCACTTTTTGCACTCATTACCCTACCGGTAGAATTTGACGCCAGCCGCAGGGCACTTGCATGGATTGAAGCGCGCGGCATCGTTACCCCACGTGAACACGATATGGCTAAAGATGCACTGAAATGGGCTGCCATGACTTACGTGGTTGCTGCTATCGCTGCACTGGCCTCCCTGATGTACTGGGTAATGGTGTTCTTAAACAGAAGGGACTAAACCCGTACCACTGTAAAATTGTTTGATACCTGTATTTTTGGGCCTGATTTTACGTCAGGCTTTTTTATTTGTATTCAACGCATACCACATGAACTTTCAACTAACCGAAGAACATCTGGCCGTACAGAAGGCCGCCCGCGATTTTGCGCAAACCGAATTACTTCCGGGTGTAATTGAACGCGATACCCACCAGCAGTTTCCTCACGAACAAATTAAAAAGATGGGTGAACTGGGTTTTATGGGAATGATGGTGGACCCGAAATATAACGGTGGCGGCATGGATACCATTTCGTACGTGCTGGCCATGGAAGAAATTTCAAAAATAGATGCTTCGGCTTCGGTAGTCATGTCGGTCAACAATTCTCTGGTATGTTGGGGCCTTGAGAAATTCGGCACCGAAGAACAAAAGGAAAAATACCTCAAGCGGCTGGCGAAAGGTGAAATCATCGGTGCTTTCTGCCTTTCCGAGCCCGAAGCCGGCTCGGATGCTACCAGTCAGCGTACCACGGCCGAAGATAAAGGCGACTATTATTTGCTGAACGGCACCAAAAACTGGATTACCAACGGCGGTACCGCCAGCGTTTACCTGGTGATGGCGCAAACACATCCCGAAAAACGGCACAAAGGCATTAATGCCCTGATCGTAGAAAAAGGCATGCCCGGATTTGTTGTGGGTAAAAAAGAGGATAAGATGGGCATACGCGGCTCCGATACCCACTCGCTCATGTTCACCGATGTAAAAGTGCCGAAAGCCAACCGCATTGGCGAAGACGGATTCGGATTTACGTTTGCCATGTCAACCTTAAATGGCGGACGCATCGGCATTGCCGCGCAGGCTTTGGGTATTGCTTCGGGTGCTTACGAGCTTGCGCTGAAATATGCCAAAGAGCGGAAAGCCTTCGGCCACTACCTGGCCGAGCATCAGGCCATTCAGTTTAAGCTGGCTGAAATGGCTACCAAAATTGATGCAGCAAGGTTGTTGGTATGGCATGCCGCTTATCTGAAAGACCAGGGACAAAATTTTGTTAAGGCTGCTGCGCAGGCTAAGCTGTATGCCTCTGAAATTGCACAGGAAGTAACGACCGAAGCCGTGCAAATACACGGCGGCTATGGTTACGTTAAAGAATACCATGTGGAACGCCTGATGCGCGATGCGAAAATCACACAGATTTATGAAGGCACTTCGGAAATACAAAAAATGGTAATTTCGAGAGAGCTTTTGCGTGCATGAATTTCAGAGGCTCAGAAATCATCAAAACGAAATCATAGTACTACATCAAGGGTCGGTTGTTGATAATTGCTCTCCAAAAACATGCAATCTCTTTAAGATTGTACGTGCATTAACGTTTTTTCTGACGGAATCCGAAGGATTCCCACGTTAATAGGCTTTCATTACAGGCTTGGTGCCGACCCTGAAGGGGTCGAATAAAAAGCATCAGTCATCACCAAAACCATCATCCACTCTCTGTGGATTAAATGTACCACCAATAAATTTTCGGATTCTAAAATTCTACCGTCAGACTTATCACCTCGCCACCGCGTTTAACTTTCACTTCAGCCTTTTGTCCTTTTTCGAATTTACCCAGCGCCTCCATATAGCTCTGCACATCTTTAATTTCATACGGGCCCAACTGAATAATTAAGTCACCTGCCTGAATACCGGCCTTCTGTGCCGGGCGGCCCTCCGTAACACCATCTACCTTTAGTCCCGGTTCACTGGAAGAATAGCTGGGCATCACACCCAAAGTAACCTTAAAGGGACTGCGCACGGCCATCGCATTGCTTTTGGTTTTTAAAAACTGCAGCTTCGGTTGCGCGTCCAGCGCCTCAATAACCTGGCGGATGAGGTTGAGCACAGCCACCGCTCCTTCGTAATTGATTTTATCCCAGTCATCCGATGGCTTATGATAATCACCGTGTGAACCCGTAAAGAAGTGAAGCACCGGAATATTTTTAAGATAAAACGAGGTATGATCAGAAGGCCCAATCCCGCTGGAATCGGTTTTGATTTTCAGTTGTTCGGTAGCCAGGCTTTGCAGCAGCGGTTCCCACACCGGGCTGGTTCCGGTTCCGTTTACCACCACTGTTTTTGTCTCCGGATTCAGCCGGCCAATCATGTCCATGTTAATCATGAAGTTGACTTTCGCTAAATCATAGGTTGGATGTTCAGTAAAATATTTAGAACCCAAAAGACCCATTTCCTCGCCTGAAAATAAGATGAACAGGAAGTTATGTTTTTCTTTTTTCCGGTTGGTGGCCAGGTAGCGGGCCAGTTCCAGCGCACCGGCAGTTCCCGAGGCGTTGTCATCGGCACCGTTGTGGATTTTGTCTTTCGGGTTAGCATCGAGTGAGCCGCCCTGCATGCCTAACCCCAGGTGGTCGTAATGCGCTCCGATAATGATGGTATAGGGCGCTTTGTTGTCGAGGAAGGCAATAACGTTACGCGCGGTTCCGGGCTCGCCTTCACCGTGGGCTCCGCCTCTGAAAGGAAATTCCTGATAGAAAGAGCCATTCGTTCCCATGGGGCGGAGTTTTAATTTTTTAAACTGCGATTCGACGTAGGAAGCTGCCATCCGTTCGCCTTCCGTTCCGGTGCCGCGGCCCTGCAGGGAGTCGCTGGCCAGTATTTTAATGTGCGACCGTATTTGCGGCTGATTAAACTGCGCGGCAAGAATTAACGGCAGACTAAATAATAGAATGAGAATTGTAGTCTTCTTTTTCATGGCCGCAAGTTAGTAGTCCGGCAATTACTTTTTATAACCGTGACCGTAAAAGGGATGCCGGTTTAAGAAAACAAAGTCATATCTTAAAATCATTTCTTTTTTCTTGATTTTAAGATATCGTCAGGATCATATATAAAAGAATGCTCAACCCGGAGCAACAATTCTCCTTTAATATCCTGTCCTAAATTCAATTTATTGAAATAATCTTTTTTATGAGAATAAATTGTGTTGAAATAGTAGAATAAAAATATCACTTCATTTGGACTAAGTTGTGCACGGAGAATTTCATAATACAAAATACGATCCTTCTCTTCTATTAAATCACTCGCTTCTACAAAAGAAATCATGGCCACCAGATTTTTAAGGTAATGAGATATATATTCTAAGTAGCTCAGGTATATATCTCCAAAAATCTTATGTAAAACTCGTCTGTGCTCTTTTATATCTTCCCACGTGTTAATGGGCATAATTAATGTATTTCCATAATTATGCTCATTAAATTTTTTCTTGAATTCATCATAAATATATTTTATTGCGTATCTGCCTTTGGTATCCGTAATATTTCCAATGTTCATGCTTTCCATGATAAAATGATGAACTCTGATGAGATTAAAGAAAGTGCTCTCAAACAACTGTCTCCTTTGAACTCTGTTTTGAGATTCAAATTCTTTTCTCAGTGAACTCAATTCCTCTCTCTGTAACCTTAACTCTTCTTTTTGTAAGATAACCGTTAAAATAAGTACGGCAAATGCCATGGCTGAAAAGAATGAGTTCACGATTTCCACGGACAATGAACTCTTGGGAAAAATCAACGGTAAAATTCTGGGGCTTACTAACCAAAGAACAAGAGCAAGTATAATAAGCCACCAAGATTTCATAATTCAAATATAAAATCCTTTTAAAAAAGCTCTTTTCACAATCTCCGATAATGCTTACTTTCAGAAAATTTACTCGGACATGAAGAAACTGTTCTTTCTCATCAGTTTGCTGTTCCTCATCCCGTCATGGGCCCAGAAGAAACCCGCTGCAACCGACAAACGCCTGGCGGGACTGGATGCCGAACTGCAACCGTTGCTGGCTAAATGGCATGCTGCCGGCTTTGCCGTAGCCATCGTTGAAAAAAACAAGGTTATCTATTCCCAAGGCTTTGGCTACCGCGATGTGGAAAAGAAGTTGCCGGTAACACCATCCACGCAGTTTGCAATCGGTTCATGCAGTAAGGCATTTACCTGTGCATTACTGGGTATGTTGCGTGAAGAGCAGAAACTAACCTTCGAAGAAAGTCCGATAAAGTATGTGCCGGAACTTCGTTTTAACAAACCGGAGATGAATCAGCTCATTACCATCCGCGATATCATGACGCACCGTACCGGTTTGCCGCGACATGATTACAGCTGGTATATGTTTCCCACCCATGCACGCGACAGCCTCATCCGGCGCATTGAATACCAGCCGCCCTTTGCATCGGTAAGGGAAAAGTATTATTACAATAACTTTATGTTTATGCTGCAAGGTGTGATTGCCGAGCGCATAACCGGAAAAAGCTGGGAAGACAACATTGGCGAACGGCTTTTCGAGCCGTTGCAAATGAGAAACAGCACAACCGTAATTGATGGCCTGAGAAAAGGTTCGGAAGCTGCAACCGGCTATCGGGTAAAAGACAAAACCCAGATTGTAAAAATGGACTATTACGATATTGCTGCGATGGGCCCGGCCGGCAGCATCAACAGCTCGGTAAGCGAAATGGCCAATTGGGTAATTACCTGGATAAACGGTGGTAAATTTCAGGGCAGGCAAATACTTCCCGCTTCGTATGTAAAGGAAGCCATCAGCTCGCACACCATTGTGAATGCCGACCCCCCGGACAGCGAGTATCCGGATATTCAGATGGGCAACTATGGATACGGCTGGATGATCACTTCCTACAAAGGACATTACCGCGTTGAACACGGTGGCAACATTGACGGGTTTTCGGCCAGCACCTGCTTCTTCCCCACCGACAGCATCGGTATTGTGGTACTGGTTAATCAGAACGGTTCGGTACTCACCTCGCTTATCCGCAACATCATCAGCGACCGCATGCTGAATGTAAGTCGCACCGATTGGAATAAATACTACAGCAAGCGCGTGGAAGATGCCGAGAAACAACAGGCTGCTGCAAAAGCCCAGATGCGTTCATCACAAAAGAAAAATACGCGTCCTTCGCGCAGTCTGTATGAGTTTACCGGCAGTTACCATCACCCCGGTTACGGAAAATTTGAACTTACCGTTGAACGCGACTCGCTCTTTGCGCGCACACCGCTAAAAACATTTTGGCTGAAACACTACCACTATGATGTGTTTATTCCGTATGAGAAGGATAAAGGAAAGCCGGACACGACAGCCAACGTGAACATACGGTTTAACTTCCGAAGCAATGACAATGGTGAAATTGCCGGGGCGATGGTAAAACTGGAACCTGCTGTGGATGCGCTGGAGTTTAAACGAACGCCCCGGAAGATGGACATTACCCGCGAAGCGCTTCAGGCGTATGTTGGCGAGTACGAGGTGGCCGGCGTGGTAAGCCGGTTTTTCCTGAAAGAAACCGGTGCCATATTGTACCTGTTAGTTCCCGGCCAGCCGGAATACGAGTTGCTGCCCGTTGAAAAGCATACCTTCGTCTTCAAAAACCTGGAAGGCTTTACGGTAAAATTCACGGAAAAAGACGGGAAAATAACAGAGGCCACCTTTATTCAACCGCACGGAACGTTTGTTGCGAGGCGCAAGACCTAAATATTAAGTAGCAGGACACCAGAGTAACATACAATCGCTCTGCTATTGAATCCGATTAAACTCCATCGGCCCGAACTGTGCCTGTCTGATTTTTCCATCGGGTGAAAGGTTAAACACCAGGTTCTGCTTACCATACCATTTTTTTTCGTACCACCCGCGGAATACATCATAATGCCAGTGCGAAAAGCGCGCCTGCACAAAGTTGTTCAGCACTGCCACCAGCTCCTCGCCCTCCCGTGTGATAATCAGTTCACCGAACACCGGACTGACATACCTGCCGGTATAGGCATCCAACGGCAATGATGGTTTTGTGCCACTGATGCGTTTGCTTTCAAAATCTTTAATCCGCTTTTCGTTTTCTGCTTCAATGCTTCGGTACAATTGGAGAAACTCGGTACTCCAGTCGCGGTCACCGCCCAGGGCAAATAAATCAAATGCTCTGTACATCAATGCGTGGCGCAACTCGGCATGGTCTAAATTGCCAAACACATATATACCCAGTTTTTCTTCGGGCAGCTGGCCATGAATGGCAATGGCACCGGCCAGACTGCCGGTATGAAAGTTTACTTTGCGGCCCTTGTAATCATGCTGAAACCATCCCAGGCTGTAGGTCATCCAGTTGGGTTTGGTAATGCGCGCGGTTGGATAAAACTGGCTGGCCGGTACAAGGGTCTGCGGTTTAAAAAGTTCGGTCCAGGTTTTGGATGATAATAATCTGCCGCCTTCATACTTACTGCTGTCGAGCATGCACCGCACCCATTTGGCCATGTCGTCAATACACGACCACACGCTGCCGGCAGCGCCTACGGCATCGGCACTCGAGTGCTCTATCACCTGAATTTTTCCTTCGATTTTATAATGGGGTTGCGTTCGGTTGCCATCGTTAGTTACTTCGCGCAAAAACGGGAACGTGCGGTTCATGCCCAGCGGCTTAAACAGGCGTTGCCGCATAAACTCGTACCAGGGCATGCCGCTCACCTTACCGATCACCTCGCCTGCGGCCGCATACATGATATTCTGATAGATGAAACTGCCGCGCAGGCTGTACGATGGCGGCACATCGCGCATTTTGCGCAGTACTTCATCGGTGGGGATATTCATGATGCTCCACAGAAAATCGGCATTGCCCACGCCTGAGTTATGAATAAACAAATCGCGTATGCGGAGCTCGCGTGTAGCATACGGGTCGTTAAGTTGAAATTCCGGCAGGTAAGTCTGAACGCGGTCGTCCCAGTTTACTTTGCCTTCATCAACCAGAATACCCATGCAGGCGGCTGTCATGGCTTTGGTGGTTGAGGCACAGGCAAACAGCGTTTGCGAATTAACAGGTTCCGGCTTACCGAGTTCGCGCACACCATATCCTTTGGCCAAAAGGATTTTACCATCTTTTACCACGGCTACTGCCATGCCTGGAACTTCCCAGTCGGCCATGCCTTTCATTATGTAGGCCTCGAATTCCTGAATTTTTTTATCAACGGTTGCCAGCTTTTTCTGTGCGTACGCACAAACCGAGAGCATGAACAGCAATAGCAGACGCATATAGAAAGATTTAGGATTGTAACCGGATAATGATACGGAAAAACCGGGTACCCGGAAAATATTAATCCGCCACGATTATCTTGGTAGTAAGTAGTAAGAAGCAGGGTAAGTACACTTCACTTAAGACTTCTATCAGCTACTAAGAAAGACTACACAAACTGCCTTCATAATTCTGCTTAAATTGCTCAGAATCTTATTTCAGTTTCTTCTCCATAATCATAAACTCCAGCGGTTTTTTCGGCTGGCCGAAGCGCGGGTCGGTAAATGCAAAGGGCTTCCGCGCACCGGTATCATAATAGCCCTGACGTTCGTACCAGGCTATCAGCTCGGCGCGGTCGGTTAATACATTCATGAAAATTGCCTTACAGCCCTTTTCGCGCGCATACGCCTCGGCTGCCTGCATCAGTCTTTTGCCGATACCGCCTCCCTGCAGGGTTGGTTTTACGGTAAGCATACCCAGGTACAGCTTATCGCCCTCCAATCGCAATTCAACACATCCGGTGATTTCATTATCCTGAACATATTTCAGGATAACACTATCAGCCCGTTGGATTACGGCCTGCAGCAGTTCGGCATCGGTTCGGGTGCCATCAATCAAATCGGCTTCGGTAGTCCAGCCCTGTCGGCCCGAATCACCGCGATAGGCCATGTTGACCAGTTTGCTTATTGCATCGGCATCGGCTATGACAGCAGGTGAAATGTTTTCCATAAGCACACGAAGTTACTGCCGTTAAAGGAATTCTTCATCTATTTCTCCCAAATCAAGTACAGCAGTGGCATATGCAGTTGCGTCATCTTTCCGGTAAAGTTTTAAAATTTCTAACTTCGGGCACATATGAAAATAATAATCATTGTCATCCTGTCGGGATTGTGTTTGTTCTCCTGCCGGAATCAGTCTCCCGAGCCGGTGGTTTGGAAATCCATTGAAAAAGATTTGCAACAGCGCCTGATACTTGCCGAAGACGGTGAGACCATTGAGCTGCCGGAAGGGCATTTCATGTTTACCCGCACGCTGAGTATGGATGGTAAAAAAAGAATCACCATCCGCGGCAAGGGCATGGACAAAACCATTCTGTCGTGGAAAAACCAAACCGAAGGCGCTGAAGGTATTCACATCAGCAACGGTTTTAACATAAAGCTGGAAGATTTTACAATAGAAGATGCCAAAGGCGATAATTTGAAAGTAAACGATACCCGCGGGGTAATCATGCGCAGAATACGTTCACAGTGGTCGGGCGGGCCTAAGACCGAGAACGGTGCCTATGCGCTGTACCCGGTGTTATGCACCCGCGTGCTGATTGAAGAGTGCATAGCCATGGGCTCATCGGATGCCGGTATCTATGTCGGGCAGTCGGACACGGTCATCATTAGGAACAACAAAGCTTACTGGAATGTAGCCGGCATCGAAGCTGAGAATTCCAAGTTTGTGGAGATTTACGGTAACGAAGCCTATGAAAACACCGGAGGCATTTTAGTATTCGACCTGCCCGGGCTTACCACGTACGGACATTCAACCAAAGTGTACAACAACATCATTCGCAACAACAATCACGAAAACTTTGCGCAAAAAGGCAACATCGTAGCTACCATACCTCCCGGTTCGGGCCTGATGATTCTGGCTACGCATGATGCCGAAATATTTTTTAACGAAATCAGTCACAACAAAACCGTGGGTCTTGCCATCGTAAGCTACGAACTGGTGGCAGCACTTAGCGAAGGGCAGGAAGATGCACCCGGTGCCGTTGCCGGCGTACAAACGGTTAATAACCGCTTCCGCGAAGACACGCTATACAACCCGTATCCGTACCGTATCCTGGTGCACCGCAATCAGTTTAAGAACCGGCACTGGTTTCCGAGCATGGATAATGATGTGGGCAAACTGCTGGCGTGGAAATCGTTGTTCAACCCGCCCGATATTTTATTCGATGGCATTACCGACCCCAAACGCGAAGATGCGGAAATATGCATAGGCGAAAACGGGAAAATTACTTTCATCAACCTGGATGCCGCCAACGACTTTAAAAATCTTTCCAAAGACGCATCGCCTTTTGAGTGTTTGAAGAAGAACCCCTATTTGGATTTAAAGCTGTGAGATGCACTGCATTACATGGTATTCTGTTCCTGATTGCCGCTGCCTGTACACAGCAAAAAGAAACAACAGTGGTGGTGGAAGAAAACCTGCCTGTTCCTCCGGCTCAGTCCCTTCCCGGTAAAGCCACGTTGTCGGCTTACGGTTTCTTTACCGGCGAACTGAAAAACCTGCAACCGGCCGAGCGGGTATTTGCTTATGAGCTTAACTCACCGTTGTTCAGCGATTATGCTTTTAAGAAAAGATTTATCTACCTGCCACCGGGCGCATCGGTTAATTATCATCCAACGGATGTGCTTGAATTTCCGGAAGGCACGGTCATCATCAAAAACTTTTACTATCCGGCCGATTTCCGCAATCCCGGCACCAACCTTCGCATACTGGAAACGCGGTTGCTGATTTTAGAGAACGGCAGCTGGAAAGCCCTGCCCTACATCTGGAACGAAGAACAAACCGAAGCCTATCTGGATGTAAGCGGAAAAAACATTGAGGTTCAATGGATTCATTTTGACGGTTCCGCGCGCAAAGTAAATTATTCCATACCCAACATGAACCAGTGTAAGGGTTGCCATCTGCGCGGTGACCGGGTTTTTCCGATAGGACCACTTGCGCGCCAGCTAAACAAAACAGTGAATGGACAAAATCAATTAGCCCGGCTGGCCTCGCTGGGCGTGCTGAAAAGCCTTCCGCCATTACCTGAAGTACCACGTCTGGCCGATTACGAAGACACGAGCGCTCCTTTAGACAGCCGGGCGCGGGCCTGGCTGGAAGTAAACTGTGCGCATTGCCACCGCCCTGACGGACCTGCCAAAAACAGCGGCCTGCACCTGACTGCCGATGTAACAAAACCTTTTGAACTTGGAATTGGTAAACCCCCTGTTGCTGCCGGCCGCGGCTCCGGGGGATTGCATTACGATATTGTACCCGGCCATCCGGAGAAGTCTATTTTGTATTACCGCATTACCTCAACCGACCCCGGCATTATGATGCCGGAACTAGGTAAAAAACTTGTGCACGAAGAAGGCGTGCAGCTTATTCGCGACTGGATTGCTTCACTGAAATAACATGCAACACCCGCCCATACAGTTTAACCGTCAGGAGCTGGCGGGTGCCTTCGGTGACATCGGCACCGACTTCCCGTTGATTGTCGGAATGATTCTGGCTGCCGGACTGCACACGCCCGGCGTGCTTATCGTTTTTGGTCTGATGCAAATCGCTACCGGACTGCTTTACCGCATGCCCATGCCGGTACAGCCGCTTAAGGCCATGGCCACCCTGGTAATCGCACAAAAGATTGCAGGCCCGGTTTTGCTGGGTGCCGGACTGGCTATCGGCGCGGTGATGCTGGTCTTTTCAGTCACCGGATTACTTGACTGGCTGGGGCGCATGGTACCCAAGACCGTCATACGCGGTATTCAGTTTGGCCTGGGCCTGAGCCTATGTGGATTGGCACTGCGCGAATACATTCCATCTTCCGGATACTCCGGTTACCTGTTGGCCGGTATCTGCTTTGTGTTAATTCTTGCGCTTATCCGAAACAAAAAAATTCCTGCCGCGCTCGTGGTAATTGCGCTGGGCATCGTGTATGCTTCTTTTACTTCATTGCGCGTCAACGACCTGCCACAATCGCTGGGCATTACCTTACCCGAACCTGTTGTCCCCGGCATGCAGGATATTTGGAAAGGATTCGTGTTGCTTGTTATTCCGCAAATTCCCCTTTCGCTCAGCAACTCCATACTGGCTACGCGGCAGGTTATTATTGATTTTTATCCTGAACGCAACATCAGCTTAAAGAAAATCGGCATAACGTATGCCGCAATGAACCTGTTATCTCCGCTGGCCGGAGGCATCCCCGTATGTCACGGTGCAGGCGGTATGGTGGGTCATTATACTTTCGGTGGACGAACAGGCGGGTCGGTAATTATTTACGGCACAATCTATGTTTTGCTCGGATTATTTTTCGGTAATGGCTTTCATAACCTGGTTAATGCCTTCCCCCTGCCGGTGCTGGGTACAATATTGCTTTTTGAAGGCCTCGCTTTGATTTTACTGATGCGCGATGTGGCGCATGAAGAAAGGGAGTTCTTCCTGGTAATTATGGTAGGACTTCTGGCGTTTGGACTTCCGTATGGCTTTGCCCTTGCATTGGTCGTGGGACTGGTGCTGCACTACCTGTCTTTTGGAAATCCTTTTTCCAAAGCCCGGAAAAAGAAAATGGAATAATCCGGATTTCCGCCAGGGATTTCGGGCTAACTTGCCCGGCCATTTTTATGAATAACCAGCAACCTGAAGTACAATCTTTTTGGGCTTCCCTTAAGGATGCAATCCGCGGAACAGAGGCCGATTACACACGGGTGAGTTTGAAGCGCGCCATTTTTTTGTTGGCCGTTCCCATGATACTGGAACTGGTCATGGAATCCACCTTTGCCATTGTGGACATATTTTTTGTTGGAAAACTGGGGGCATCGGCTGTAGCAACCGTTGGCCTTACGGAAACTTATCTCTATTTGTTGTATTCCATTGCCGGTGGATTGGCCACGGCAGTAACAGCTATTGTAGCCCGGCGGGTAGGTGAAAAGAATATTAAGCAGGCGGGGCTGTCGGCTGTGCAGTCGGTTATACTGGGTGTGCTGGCTTCTGTTCCTTTTGCCATTGCCGGTATTTTCTTTTCAACCGATTTGCTGAGGCTGATGGGTGCCGACGAATGGGCCTTGCAGGAAGGAATTACCTATACCCGTTGGATGCTGGGTGGTAATGCGGTTATCATGTTGTTGTTTGTTATCAATGCCGTGTTTCGCGGGGCAGGCGATGCTGCCATTGCCATGCGCGTATTGTGGATTGCCAATGGCATTAACATCTTACTCGACCCGGTTTTAATTTTCGGCTGGGGCCCGGTACCGGCACTGGGTATTGAGGGCGCAGCCATTGCCACTACCATCGGCCGCGGAGCCGGAGTGGCATTGCAGCTTTTTTATCTGTTTAAAGGCGGAAAGCATTTGCAACTATCTGCACAACAGTTTGTGTGGCATGTTCAAACCATGCTGCTCATTTTAAAAACTTCACTGGGCGGCATCGGGCAGTCGGTTGTGGCCACCACCTCGTGGATCTTTCTGATGCGCATACTGGCCGATGTAAGCAGCCAGGCGGTTGCCGGATCGACCATCACCATCCGCATGATGATGTTTACGCTGTTGCCGGCCTGGGGCTTATCGAATGCAGCAGCAACACTGGTTGGCCAAAATCTGGGGGCGGGTTACCCCGAAAGAGCAGAGGCAACCGTTTGGAAAATCGGAGTGTACAACATGATTTTTCTGCTCGGTGTTTCGGTGGTGTATTTTTTCTTTAACCGCGAACTGATGATGATCTTTACAAAAGATGAGCAGGTAGTTATTATCGGTGCAGAATGGCTTCGTATCTTATCTTATTCCTATTTTGTTTACGGGTGGTGGATGGTGGCCGTTCAGGCTTTTAACGGGGCCGGTGACACACAAACACCTACTAAAATCAACCTTATATTTTTCTGGCTTATCCAGATACCCCTAAGCTGGTATCTGGCAATTCGGCTTAACTGGGGACACAGCGGAGTTTTCTGGGGCGTATTTATCTCCGAGACATCGGTGGGTATTTTTACGCTCTGGCTGTTTACGCGCGGAAGTTGGAAAAAATTTAACGTGTAATTATTCCAGCTCCCTGATTTCAAAATCCTTTCCTTTTCCGTAGCGGATAAGGTCTTTTAAACGGTACGTTTCCAGCGTGTAAAGGTCTTTCACATCGAAGTCCCCGTCAGCACGGATATTTTCAATTGTAAAATCGTGTATTTCTCCATAGTTGATGAGCCGGTATTTTTTACCGGTTCGCAACACATCGAAAGCCAGACCCTTCATGAAAAAAAAGGAAGACAGGATGATGAATTTTTACAAATCTTCTTCGCGTTCCAGCATCAGGATGGACGACTGCGGAACGATGAAGTACTTTTCACCTTCGTACATCACCTCAATGGCGCCTTTCTGCAGGAAGATGGCCAGGTCGCCTTCCTGCGCCTGAAGCGGGAGATATTTTACCTGTTCATCGCGACCCTTCCAGATGTCATCTTCATCGGCCGGAAGCGGCAGCGGATAGCCCGGCCCTACTTTGATGACATAGCCGCTTTGAATTTTTTCTTTTTCCTGCACACCGGGCGGCAGGTATAAACCGCTTTCTGTTCGCTCAGATTGCTTGGCAGGCTTAATTAAAACGCGGTCGCCTACAACAATGAGTTTCTTGAGTTTATTGTCCGGGGTGAGTTTCATATCGCTTTGCTTAACAATGCAAAGGTCTAAAGGAATTTCGAAAATCAGAACTCAGTAAACAATCCTTTTTCGTGACAGGCGGATGATGAATACATCGTATTTAGGGCGTTAACATAATTGTCCGTACATTTAGATATGAAAACACACAGTACATTATTTATTATTTCCATTGGGTATTGGTTTATTGCTACGTATCAGTTGAGGGCGCAGCCTTTGCAACTGGATATCATGTTCCGATATGCCACTACGAACCTTCGCGGTAATGCGGCATTAAGTAACAGCTCATCCATTTCTTTCATTACGGCAGGAGCAGGTATAAGGTGGGTTTTACATGATAAAAGTGCACTAAGTGCGGGCCTGATTTATGATAAAAAGGGAAGCAAGCAAAATATCAGCATAGAGCTGGACGACGGTGATGGTAATGTTTTTCTGTTTGATGGAACTGCCACAAGTAACTTCTCTTACCTTACACTACCGGTAAGGTTTAATTACCAGTTTGGTAATAAAGTCAGACTGGAACTGGGCGGTGGGTTTTATACAGCATTTTTACTGAAACAGGAACTTCGGCAACGAATTTTTATCATCATGAACATCACCGAAGATCAAACGGATTTTTATAAGCGCCTCGACTTTGGCTTATCCGGATCGGTTGCGATTGTTTTGCCTGCATTCGAGAGGAGCTTTTTCAGGATAGGGGTGGAAAACAACCTGGGTTTAATGAATGTCAGCGATGTACCTGTAATGGACAATGGAAGTATCCGCCATAATTCATTCAACGCCGTTATTACCTGGACTCAGGTAATTGGCAAATAGCAAGTCAGCAAAAGCGCACTTACTCTTCCGATGCCCGCTCCACCAGTTTCGGGTCAATGGTCTTTGTTGTTTTGGCGCCCAGCTCTCTGATTTTTTCGGCCTTGCTTATCAGGTTACCCTTACCCTCATATAGCTTGCGCATGGCATCGGTGTAGGTTTCCTTTGTCTGATTAATCTGATGACCTATTTTTTTCAGATCTTCAACAAATGCTACAAACTTATCATACAGCTTTCCGCTTTCTTCCGCAATCTGAAAAGCATGCTGACTTTGTTTTTCCATTTTCCAGATGCTGGCAATGGTGCGCAAGGTGGCCAGTAAAGTAGTTGGACTAACAATAACAATTCTTTTATCCCACGCAAAATTGAACAAATCCGTATCGGCCTGAAGTGCTGCCGCAAATGAAGCTTCAATCGGAACAAACATCAACACAAAGTCGGGGGTATTGAACTCAAGTGAACTGTAATAGTTTTTTTCGCTCAACAACTTCACATGACTTTTCATCGAATCCAGATGGGCTTTCAGATAATAATCACGTTGCTCATCGTCATCGGCATTTACAAACTGTTCATAAGCCACCAGCGAAACTTTACTGTCAATAATAATATGCCGGTTATCCGGAAGCATAACGAGGTAATCAGGCTTAATGGTTTCGCCTTCGGCATTTTTTACAACCACCTGCTTACGGTATTCACGGTCGCGAACCAGGCCGGACCGCTCCAGGATGGTTTCCAGAATAACCTCTCCCCAATCACCCTGTTTCTTAATATCGCCTTTAAGCGCCCGGGTGAGGTTGTTGGCTTCTTCGCTGATTTTGTGATTCAGTTCATAAAGTTTCCTGACCTCTTCCCGAAGACTTATTTTATCGCGCAGCTCGCGGTCATACGTGTCTTCGACTTTTTTTTCAAAGGCAGTTATTTTTTCTTTCAGGGGCATGAGCAAATCGGCTAAAGCGGTTTTGTTTTGCTCGGAAAATTTTTTTGACTTTTCTTCCAGAATACGATTAGCCAGATTTTCAAATTCCGCTTTAAAATGATTTTGTAATTCAACGAATTCTTTCTGACGTTCAGCAAACCTCTCCTCCAAATTGCGATAATCCGATTCGGCTGCGGAAAGGCTACGGTTTAGCTCTTCAATCCGAAGTCGTTCCTTTTCAAGTTTGCTTTCTAAATCGCTGATTGCCTGTTTTAATTCTGCATTTTTTTCCTGCTCAGTCTTCAGCAGCGATGCATTTTCCGCAACTGCGGCAACCATACGGGACCTGGCAACAAGCCACCCGGCCAAGCACCCTAAAACCAAACCCGTGAAAAGAAAAAGCCATTCCATATCTATACAAAGTTATCTTTTAATTGATTGGTTTTTATTCCCATTCAAAATAACCGGGCAATCCGGACACTTTTTGTCAGGTCCGATAACTTATGGCCCCTTACTTTACAAATCAGTAAATTGCATGGCTATGACTACCTCCATCTCTTCCAGCCGTCAGGCCATTGAGCTTGAAAACCGGTACGGCGCGCACAACTACCATCCGCTGCCTGTGGTACTTACCCGCGGTGAAGGCGTTTTTCTGTGGGATGTGGAAGGAAAGCGCTATTTCGACTTTCTTTCGGCTTACAGCGCGGTAAATCAGGGTCACTGCCATCCGCGCATTATCCATGCCCTTATCGAACAGGCGAAAGAGCT
Source organism: Cyclobacteriaceae bacterium (assembly GCA_025055435.1). GTDB lineage: Bacteria > Bacteroidota > Bacteroidia > Cytophagales > Cyclobacteriaceae > UBA2336. The sequence goes on from JANWWN010000027.1 coordinate 29,748, forward strand.
TACGTTAGTTTCGCGTGCGTTTTACAACGACAAACTGGGCCTGGCCGAAAAATATGTCTGCGAAACGTTTGGCTACGATAAAGCGCTGTTTATGAACAGCGGAGCCGAGGCCAACGAAACAGCCATCAAGCTGGCCCGTAAGTGGGGTTATACCAAAAAAGGTATTCCCGATAACCAGGCTGTGATTGTTGCCGCACGCAGAAACTTTCATGGCCGCACCACCACCATCATCTCCGCCTCGTCCGATCCCTCGGCACGTAAAGGCTTCGGCCCTTTTATGCCCGGCTTTGAAATAGTAGAGTACGACAGCATACCTGCTCTTGAAAAGGCCTTGGCAAATCCCAACGTGTGTGGATTGTGGATCGAGCCGATCCAGGGTGAGGCCGGTGTTTATGTTCCTTCGGAAGGCTACCTGAAAGCAGCTGAGCACTTGTGCCGCAAAAACAATGTGCTTCTGATGATGGATGAAATACAAACAGGCATTGCCCGAACCGGCAAAATGCTGGCCAGCGACCACGAAGGTGTGCGACCGGATATTTTAATATTGGGCAAAGCATTAAGTGGAGGTGTGCTGCCCGTTTCGGTTGTTCTGGCAGACGATGACGTTATGCTGGTCATTCAGCCGGGTGAACATGGATCCACCTTTGGCGGCAACCCGCTGGCAGCAGCTGTATGTATTGCTGCGCTGGAGGTGGTGAAAGACGAAAAACTGGCCGACAATGCACAACGACTAGGAATAGTTTTCCGCGAACGAATGAATAACCTGATCCGCAAAACAAGTCTGATTTCACTGGTGCGCGGAAAAGGCTTGCTCAATGCTATTGTTATTAATGATACTCCGCAAGGCGAAACCGCATGGAAGCTGTGTTTGAAGTTTGCCGAGCATGGTCTGCTGGCCAAGCCAACTCATGGTAACATCATCCGCCTTGCACCTCCTTTGGTCATTACCGAGGATCAATTGCACGAAGGTTGCGACATTATCGAAAAATCGGTTTTATCCCTGTCGTAAACTGATTGGTGGAAAACAAAAAGGCTGCCCGAAAGCAGCCTTTTATCGATTGTAAACCTAAGCAGAATTATTCCTTTTTACGCGTGGCTTTAATGGGCACCGTACGGAACTGACCGAAGCTCATGTTGCCCTCCATGGTATCCTCTTTCACTACGGCATCAACCGAAATGGTTACCTCGTTTCCTCCAAAACTCAACGTGTAGGTGTACACCACGTTGTTTCCTGTTACGGTTACCGAGGTGAGGTTAACCGGCTGGGGCATGCGGTCACTTTTAATGGTGCCTGACCATTTTCCGTTTTCGCCTTTAGTAAAGGTTATGGTTCCGCCCGATGTTTGCGGGCCGCCTTCAACGGTATAGCTCCAGCTTCCGGATATGTCGGCCGGCTCAGCAGCCGGGTCAGCAGGAGCTGCCTGGCGTTGAGGCGTTTGTGCAGTTGCATTGCCCTGGCGTCCGCCTCCAAAAAATCCGCCGCGACCGCCTCCGGAAATATTTTGTGAGGGAGCTCCGGCATCTATATCTCCTCCCCCGTTTTCTTTCAGGTCATCATTATTAACCGAGCGGCGCCTGCGGGGTTGTTCGTCAAAGCTCATTTTGCCGATTCGGTAGTTAAAGTTGATTCGCACACTGAATACATCCCTGATGTTCTTATTAAACTGATCGATCTGGGGGGTTTCGGTTTTGCCGCGAATGATAATCTGAGGAGTGAAAAAGTTTTCAATACCGATGCCGATACCGCCTTTTTTATTTTTAAACTCCCTGCGTGCTGCAATGCTGTAGGTTCCGAATCCGCCCTGATAGCCCTGTAAATTCACCTGACGCCCGCGGAAAAATCCGAATGCCTGCAGGGTCCACCGGTCGCTTAGTTTGTAATTACTGAACAATCTTCCACTCACAACCCAGCCGCTGTTGCTGGCCGAATACAACGGATCGGGCACATTGTTGTTTAGCACCGAATAAAACACATCGCCACCGCCACCCAGTGTAAGTTTTCCGATCATCACGTTACCGAAAACACTCAAGCCATAAGCGTTTTCTTCGCCAATATTCTGATAGGTGATGAGTATAGTATCGCCACGGGCTTCACGCACACTTTGAATGGCATCGAAGGTATTGCGTGCAAAGGCTGATATATTCAGATAAGTGCTTTTAATGTTGGTGCTCAGCGATACCTCAAAATTGTCGGTCAATTCGGGAGTTAACTCCGGATTACCGATGGTTTGAAATAACGGATTAGGATTCTGACGGTTTGGATTGAGGAACTGAATGGACGGCCTTCTGATTCGCCGGTTGTAGGAAAAGCGCAGCGTGCTGTTTTTTATTTTTTTCGAAAGGTTGATGCTGGGTACAAGATTACCAAATGAGGGGATATTTACTTCGGGCAGCCCTTCCGGATTGGCAAAGCTGGCATCAATGCGCGTGTATTCGTAACGTGCACCGGCTTTCAGGTTATAATTTCGCGGCAGCGACACGGTGTATGACAGATAGCCTGCTGTTACGTCCTGGCTATACCGGAAAATATTGCCAGAACTGTTACCCGGGTCGGGAATAAACTCTCCATCCGGACCTATTGCCGTAAAACTCTGATAATCGCTGGTAACATTCCTGATGATTTCCTTGGCCCCGATTTCTACAATTTGCTTATCGTTGATGGGTGTCTGATAATCAGCCTGGAAAGTAATCTCTTCATTCAATCCTTTGTTGTCGTTTCTGCGGATAATATCCGGGATACCGTCACTATCATACGATTTATTGGTAAAATCATCCGTGCGATCGTTGCGGCTGTACAACACGGACATACTAAATTCTTTGGAAGGCTTTGGGAACGTTCGGGTATAATCCACGTTCAGATCAATTGTACCGGAATTATTGACGGTTTTAACATCAGCCAGATCGGTACGGCTAAGCACATCATTAACCCGTGTTTCGGTGTAGAGCCCATCCTGATAACTGCGGCCGTTGCGCAATCCATATCGTACGGAAGCAGCAAGCGTATTATACTTGTTAATTTCGTAATCCCAGCCAAACTGATACCTGCCAAACATATCGGCATTACGGGTAGCGGCTCGTTGTAAATTAAGAATGGTATCCGCGCCAAAGGTGTACTGCTGGTTATCAAAGCTACCGGTTACATTGTAGTTGGCACGGCCAAAGCCTCCAAGATTAAAGCCCATTTTACCTTTGCGGTAGTTACCGTTTAATCCCAGATTAGAACCGCGGTATCCCACTCCGGCATCCATATTAAGTGTTAATCCCTGTAAGGTATTTTTCTTGGTTATGATATTGATAATACCGGATGAACCCTCGGCATCGTATTTGGCCGAAGGCGAAGTAATCACCTCAACAGATTTTATCTGATCGGCGGGAATTTGCTTGAGCGCATCCGCCACACTGCTGGCCATGATGGAGGAAGGCTTATTATTGATGAGCACCAGAATATTTGAGTTACCCCGCAGCGAAACATTTCCATCCAGGTCAACACTCAGCATAGGCACCCTGCGCAAAACATCGGCTGCATCACCGCCCTGGGCCGTAGCATCATTTTCTGCATTATATACCAGGCGGTCAACCTTTTCTTCTATCAGAGCGCGTTGGCCCTCCACTACAACTTCGCCCAGCATGGCGGTTTCTTCTTTAAAATTGATTGTTCCCAAATCAATGTCTTTACGGTCAATGGTTACGGGTATTTCCTGGGTTTCATAGCCAATAAATGAAATAGCCACCGTGTATTTTCCGGAAGCGAGCCGGGTTACGGCAAATTTTCCTTTACTGTCGGCCACAGCCCCGTCAATTACGGTGCCGCTTTCATCCTTAACAGCAATCGTGGCAAATTCTACGGGCTGTTTGGTCCCTGCATCAATGATGGTTCCGGTTATTTTATTGTTACCTCTCGGACGTTCGGTTTGAGCATACGCTCCCAGGGTAAGCAGAAAGAAAACGATAACAGAATGTAAACTTGGTCTCACGGTGAATTGATTTAACACGATTAAGACTGCAAATCAAGTCTGAAAGTTTTGGAAACATCTGGGTATTAGACCAAAAGCCTGTAGCATTCGACAAAAACCCGTTTGACAGCTGTTTTATTTGGTTTTTCCCGTTAGTCGAACAGCTCGACCCGGAAGTCGAAAAAACCGTTCTGTTGGTTCACTTCATGAACGCCTCCTGTAGTTTTGCAGTTATATCTGCATCATGCAAACTCTCCTTCAACGTCATCGGCTCACCCTGTTGCACATTATTTTCTGGTGCATCTATCTTTCTTTTAATTTATATCAAATCAGTTTCTACCAGCAACGCCGAGGATACGACTGGAATAACGCTGTTCTTTTTGCAGGGGTCCAGTTTGCGTTCACATTTTCAATAGCTTACCTCAATTACTTCTTTTTTCTTCCGCGCTTTATAAAGCATAAAAACATCTGGCGTTATCTGCTGGAGTTCAGCATTCCTTTTGCCGTTTTGGTAGCGAGCCGTATTTATGTACAGCGTGCCATGGTGCAGGACATGCCCCGGTCGGAGTATTTCTTCAGTCACATGTTTACGGTGCAGGTTATTGCCATTAACCTTTTTATTACGGTTTTTGTCAGCATGCTTCGTTTTGCAGCCGATTGGTTTGAGCTGGAGGCCAAAAAGAAATCCATGGAAAACGAGCGGCTTACTGCCGAGCTGAATTTTCTGAAGGCGCAGATAAACCCTCATTTTCTTTTTAACACACTCAACAACCTGTATTACCTTGCTTACACCAAATCTGATAAAACAACCGTGGTAATTGAAAAGCTTTCGCAGATGATGCGGTACATGATTTACGATTCCAATCATGATAAAGTACCGCTGAGCAAAGAAATTGAATACATGAAAAACTACATCAGCCTGGAACAAATGCGATTGAACAATGAGATACCCATTCACTTTGAAATTGAGGGTAACCCGGAAGAAAAATGGATTGCTCCGCTGATTTTTATTACCTTTCTTGAAAATGCGTTTAAGCACGGTGTGAATAACCACAATCGCAACGCGTGGGTCAATGTTTCCATCAAACTGAGGGACGGGAAATGCGAATACGTCGTGGAAAACAGCAAAGCACATGCTTCGTCCGACACCCGCGAAAAAAAATCGGGCATCGGATTACAGAACGTGCAACGCAGGCTGGAACTGAGTTATCCGGGCCGATACAGCTTAAAAACGGAAGACAAGCCCGACCGGTATATTGTTAAACTCGACATCAACCTGAATTGAAAAAAATCAACTGCCTGATAGTTGAGGATGAACCACTGGCACGGAACCTTTTAATTGAATATGTGAAGAAGGTTCCTTATCTGCATCTCGTTGATGCCTGCCCCAACGCCATGGCGGCCATGGAAGTGCTTCGTCAACAAACGGTTGATTTACTTTTTCTGGATATTCAGATGCCGGAAATAACCGGTACCACTCTTTTTAAAATTCTGCCGAAAAAGCCTCTTGTTATTTTTACTACAGCCTATTCCGAATACGCCATCGAAGGTTTTGAGCTGGACGCGGTTGACTACCTGTTAAAGCCCATTCCGTTTGAGCGCTTTCTGAAAGCAGTGGAAAAAGCAAGCTCCAGATTACTTTCTCAAACCGATTTATCCATTCCTGCCCCGGCAACCGAAAGCCAAAGCCAGTATGTATTTGTAAAAGACGGAAACAAACTGGTGCGGGTATTTCTGGATGATATTTTATACATCGAGGGTTTAAAAGATTATGTTACCCTGCATACCCGTCAGCAGAAAATTACTACGCTGCAGCGGATGAAAAATCTGGAAGAGCAGTTACCTGCTGACCGGTTTATTCGGATTCACAATTCATATATTGTGCACGTAAAAGCCATTGATGCGGTGCATAAAAACGAGGTGCAAATCGGCCAAACCATGTTGCCCATCAGTGACACGTACCGAAAAATTTTCAGGGAATTCATAGAGCGCAAACAAATGGGGTAACGAGCGGCCGGGTGTTTTTGCACAATTCAAATTCTGCGTTACCTTTGCAGTCCTTTTGGGAGCTTAGCTCAGCTGGTTCAGAGCATCTGCCTTACAAGCAGAGGGTCGGGGGTTCGAATCCCTCAGCTCCCACTTCGTGAAGCCGCTGTCATGCGCGGCTTTTTTTGTTGGTCGTTTTTGTTTCCTGAATCCATTACTCAACAACACGCTTAACAACCTGATTTACGGTTGGCTTACAAATTGGAGACTCCGTGGTAAGCAAAGGCCCTGGCCTCTGCTTTGCTTATTTTTGCAGGAATATCAGCGCCAGTGAAAGTCTTCAAAAAAACTCTTCTCTACCTTCTTCTTTTGCTGCTAACTGCCCTGTTCGCACTCATTCTATCCGCTTTTCTGTTCAGCGACCAGCTCATTAACGAGTTTATTCGAAAGGCTAACACCCGACTGAATACCCGCATCACCATCGGAAAAACCAAAGTTGATGTATTCAGCCACTTTCCTTCGCTGGCGCTGGACTTCAACAATGTTTATATCGAAGACACCCATGCCGGTCAGTATCCGCTGCTTACTGCCGGGCGAATTGCCTTTACATTAAATCCGATAAAAGTTTTACGAGGCGATTACACCGTAAATGGCATCATCATAACCGAAAGTGAAATCAACCTGAAGATAAACGCCAAAGGCGAAGAAAATTACCAACTCTTAAAAGAGTCAGCCGATGCGTCCTACTCCTCTTTAGGTTTTAATCTCACCGGTATCCGGCTTTACAATTGCAGGGTCCATTATCTGAACCTGGAGTTGAACGATGACCTGGTATTTTATACTGACCGGCTTAATGTTTCACTTCAGGCAGCAAAGGATCAATACACCATCCTTGCAGGCGGACAAGTGAATGTTGAAAAGTTTCACACCGGGCCAACGGTATGGCCCACGCCAAGGGCATTTGATGTGCAGGCTTCCATGATTTATGATGACACCGATAAGAAGCTGGTTATTCAACCCTCTGACCTGAAGATGCATCAGGCGTTATTTGGCATTCAGGGTGTTTACCAGTGGAAGGATGAAAATGCGTTGCAGCTGGCGGTTACCGGCAAAAATACCAATGTGCAAACCTTGATTGCCTTTCTTCCTGAAACTTATCAGCAGGCCTTCACCCGCTATCGCAGTCAGGGAGATGTTTACTTCAACCTAAACCTGAAGGGTACTTTTGGTAAAACAACCAGTCCGGCACTGGAAGCACAGTTTGGCTTGCAGAAGGCGCGCATTTATCATCCGGATTTTAACACTTCTCTGGATGATGTCAGCCTGGATGGCCGCATTCAAATCCGCAATCTGCGCAAACCCGAAAGCGGCCAGATTTCTCTAAAAAACATCACCGGTCAACTGAACAATAAATTATTTACCGGCAGCCTTACACTTAAAAATTTTTCCGACCCGGAAGTAATCCTTGAATTTCAGGGCGAAGCCGATGTTGGTTCCGTATTGAAATTCTATCCGATAAAAAACCTGAGTCAGGCAACGGGTAATATTAAGGCCAATATCAGTTTTGAGGGTAAAACAAGCTGGCTGAAAAATAAATCCACAGCACAAAAAGTTTCTGCCCTGGGCAGCATTGAGATGAACAACCTGTCATTACATTTCATAAAACCCGAAATGGTGCTTAACAGGCTCAGCGGTACCTTACAGTTTAACAGAAATGACCTGGCCCTGAGCAACGTGAGCGGAACACTGGGCGAAAGCGATTTTCGGTTAAATGGTTTTTTCAAAAACGTAATCACCTTTCTGCTCTTTGAAAACCAACCATTGGGCATCGAAGCCGACCTGCAGGCCCGATATATAAATCTCGCACAATTATTTGAGTATGCCTTCGCATCATCGGAAGCAGAAGATAAAAAAGCTTTTGAATTCGCCATTTCACCTTTGGTGAATCTGAAATTCATGGCCGATATACAGGCGCTTCGGTTTAACCGTTTCTATGCACGTAAACTCAAGGGCGATTTAACCGTAACCGGCCAGACCGCCCTCTCCAGGAATATATCGTTCAGCGGGTTGGGCGGTGACGTGCTGCTTACCGGAAGCCTGAATGCCAAAAATCCTAAGGTTATAGAAGCATCGGGCGGACTATTACTGGACGGCGTACACCTGGACAGTGCCTTTTATGTGTTCAATAACTTCGGTCAGACTTTTATTCAGAATCATCATCTCAAAGGCCGCGCCTTTGCTGAAATCATGATGGAGATGAAATTAAAACCCGACCTGACTTTATTTCCGGAAACACTCGTAGCCGATATCAGCGCCACCATCAAAGACGGTCAGCTCAATAACTTTGAACCTCTGCAAAAGCTTAGCAAGTATGTTGCAGATAACAGCCTGCATGCCCTACGCTTTGCCGACCTGAAAAATGATATTCATATCGAACGCAGCACGGTGTTTATACCCATGATGGAAGTGGTAAGCAACGCTACCGTTCTGCAAATCAGCGGTACCCATCGCTTTGACCAGCAAATCGACTATCGCATCGTAACGCCATTACAAAACCGGGCGATTAACCTGGAGGAAGCTTCCGGAGCGATTGAAGAAATGGATGGCCGCGCCAAGTTGTTTTTGAAAATCACCGGCACAACAGATAACTATCGCGTGGTGTATGATACCGATGCTGTGAAAAGAAAAATTGCATCCGACCTGAAACGCGAAGTGCAGGAGCTGAAAGACCTGTTTAAAAAGCGACAAAAGAAAAAAGAAGCCGAGCTTTCGAAAGAAGAATTTGACTGGGAGAATTAATATTAAGCCGTCCGAATTCAAAAGCCTCGGTCTAATCAGGGCTTTTTATTGCGCATCAATTGCGGTATTCAGAAAATCGTTAAACGGCTTCATGGCCTCACAAACACGGGCTGCTTTCTTTACAAAGCCATAACGAACCACTTCTTCATTGGAAAAGGCATGCGACACTACGAAGCTTTTATTCCGAAGCAGTTCAATGTACGGGTGGTCGGAAGGATAACCTTTTGGTGTTGTCTTCAGTCTATCTATTTCATCCAGCGACTTAAAATATTTTTTAAAGCTTTTATTGCTCAAGATCCTCATGAGCATTTCTCCATTATAATCAATTTCCTGACGCACCCGGGCCAGATTCACCGCATCGGGCATGTAAAGCCCACCTGCCACAAAACAATTTCCAGGCTCAAGGTGAATGTAATAGCCTGCCTCCTGGTCCATTTTACCATTTCGTGAAAAGGCTGCACCCATATTTTCCTTATAGGGTCGTTTGTCCCTGCTGAAGCGCACATCGCGATAAATGCGAAAAGCCTGTTTCCGCGGGTTTAGTGCGGCCAACGATTCATCGAATTGCAGCAACTCTTTGTGAAAAGCTTCCAGGAAATCTTCGAAAACATGTTTAGCATCCAGGTATTGCTGCTTATGCTTTTCGAACCACGCGCGGTTGTTGTTGTGCCGAAGTTTGCGCAGGAATTGTAAAATCAAATCAAGTTGCATGCTGTTTCGAAATGCATCATGATTTACAGATAATTCAACACAGTCTCCAACGCCATACCGCGCGATCCTTTAATCAGCACAGTGGCACCGGTTATGGGATTGTTCTTCAGATAATCGGTTAGTTTTTCTTTGTCCTCAAAATAGCGGGCGATGGGATAAGTTTCTGCTGCCGAGCGCATCAACGGGCCACACAGGTACACTTCGGTCAGGTCCAGCTCAGCCAATAGGCTGCCGATTTCGCGATGCTCCCTTTCGGCCTCTTCTTCCAACTCATACATATCACCCAGTATGGCTACCTTGCGCTCCGCTTTCATCTCAGCCAGGTTTTCCAGCGCAGCCCGCATGGACGTAGGGTTGGCGTTGTAAGCATCCAAAAAAATAATGTTACTTCCTTTTCGCACAATCTGCGAACGCATGTTGGCCGGCACATAATCAGCAACAGCGCCTGCTGCGGCTTCTTCAGGAACTCCAAAATATTTTCCGATACACAATGCAACAGCAATGTTTTCAAAATTGTACTTACCGGGTAATTGGGATTGTATTTCTCTTCCGGTTTCCGTGCGTATGCGTACATAAGGTTCGGCACCAATTAGTTCACAGTGGTAATAATCACCCTTGGACGGATACAAAACCGGATTTTTAAACCGGTGCACCTGACGCATCAGGATGGGATTTTGTGAGTTGATAAACACTACACCGTTGTTTGCTATCAGATGCTCATAGAGCTCGGTTTTTCCTCGAATGATATTTTCAAATCCGCCAAAAGTACCGATGTGCGCCTTTCCAATATTGGTAATAAAACCGTGTGTGGGCTGAGCTATGGAACACAATGAGGCAATCTCACCTACATGGTTGGCCCCCATTTCAATAACGGCAATTTCTGTTTCACCAGTAACCGCGAGCACGGAAAGCGGTACTCCGATGTGATTGTTCAGGTTACCCTTTGTGGCATACACCCGGAATTTTTTACCCAAAACAGCACTTACCAGTTCTTTGGAGGTGGTTTTTCCGTTGGATCCCGTTAAGCCAATAAATGGAATGGTTAGTTTTTTCCGGTGATAACCGGCCAGTTGCTGCAGGGCCGTGAGTACATCCTGCACAATAATATATTTTTCGCTTACCACGACCGAAGCATCGTCAACAACTGCATACGATGCACCTTTTTGGAGCGCCTCGGCTGCAAACCGATTACCGTCAAAGCGCTCGCCTTTTAAAGCAAAAAACAAGTTGCCAGGCCGGATATTCCGCGTATCGGTGCTGATGCCTGTGCACCTTCGGTAAACACCGTATAATTTCTCACTATCCATCGTTAACTTGTCCGCCAAGATAACAGGCACCGTCATCTGTTCGTTAAACGTGCATAAGAAAAATTCCATGCGATTGTACCTCATCCTGCCTTTTGTTGCGCTGTCATCTTATGCCCAATTCAGCTATCGCACGGACAGTTCCGTACCGGTAATTGTGGGAACCGATACCTTGCGCAATGCGTGGGCAGGTGGTTTCAATGCGGGTCAGTTCAACACCATGGATGTAAACGGGGATGGTGTAAATGATATCGTGTTATACGACCGCATGGCCGAACGGGTAATGGTTTTTCTTAAAGTCGGCAATCAATTTCAGCATGCACCTCAATATG
>JANWWN010000028.1 GCA_025055435.1 Cyclobacteriaceae bacterium
TACAGTAACCTCCGCACCTTTTAGCTGAAGTATTGAAGCAAGGGCAGCACCAATGCCATAGCTGCCGCCAATCAGTACAAAATTTTTGTTTTGCATTCCGCTTTTGTAAACAAACGGAAGGGTAAAAAGTTAATCGGGGAGGGCTGCGATGATGTCACTCAGTACCTTGTTATAATCCGGTGAGTTGCCGGTTGTGAGTCCAAGCCGAACCACCACCAGGTTTTTTGAAGGGATGATGAACACAAATTGATCTTCATACCCCGACATATAAAACATATCTGCCGGTACATCCGGAAATTCGCGGTTGTTGGGGTTGCCGGGCTCCCCGGCGTTAAGCCAGAACTGCGCACCATACTCCCCGCGCTTAGCACCTTTGGCAGGTGTAACGGAATATTCAACCCAGCCTTCGGGTAAGATGCGTTCCCCCAGCCAATAGCCATCGTTCAGGTACAACAAACCGAATCTGGCCCAATCACGGGCCGTGGCCCAGGAAAACGATGAACCTACCAACGTACCACCCGGGTCCGGTTCGATTACCAGTGAATACATGCCGATTCTATGAAACAGCTCGCGGTATGCATATGCCGGATAATTTTCATCTTGAATGATCTTGCGCGCAATGAAAGAAAGAATATTAGTTGTTCCGCTGGAATAAGAAAATACTTCGCCCGGTGGGTGTTTTAACGGAAAACGGGCGGCGTACAGGCCGGCATCTTTCTTTTTAAACAACATATTGGTAGTGGTACTCGGTCCGGAATAATTTTCCTCCCAATACAGTCCGCTGCTGGCCTGCATCAGGTTGTTAAGTGTAATATGGGCACGATCATCGTTTTCCCATTCGTCCAGTAACGCTTTAGTTGACAAGCTTAAACTTCCTTCTCTTACCAATAATCCCACTATACCGTTGGTCAGGCTTTTCGTCATCGACCAGCCCATCAGGCGGCTGTTGCGGTTGAAGCCTTCGGCATATCGCTCAAGTATAATATTACTGTCGTGAACAATAATCAGGGCGCGCGTTCTTCTTGTCTTTTCCTCTCCCGGTTCTGCAAAGAGGGAGTCGGCTACCTGATTGAGTTTTTTCATGTTGTACTTAGTAAGTTCTACATCCGGCAACTTATCACCGGCCGGCCACGGTAAGGTGTCGCGCATGGCAGCAGGAGGTATTGCAACATTAAGTTGCTGGGCGCGTAACTCTTCTTCAGCAATTTCATTTACCAGGGTACAGCCTAAACCTTTTCGGTAAATGGCTTTACGTTTGGCGAATCCGAATACGGAACCGTAGGCAGAGGAATCGGTAAAGTCAGCACGGTAACTGCCCAGCTTTAACAACCCGCTACCCAGCTCGTTGGCAATGACATCCGCTTCATTGCGTCCGGCCAGCATGGTGCACGAGCATAACGCCTTTGCCCCATAGGCCGAGATAATCGGAAAGGCCTGCCAGACAAATTGCAGACCATAACCGAGCACACCGGCCAGAAGAAGCAGAATAAACCACCGGATAATTTTTCGTACTGACATGCGGATAAAATTTTGGTAATTTTCGAAAAAGATAGGGTAAAACAGTGGGAAGAAAGAATAAAGTATCATTAAAAATTTCATCGCCAAAAAGCGAGGCAGGGGGCCTTGCGGCTGTGCTGTCGGCAGCTGAACATATTTTTACCGAGGCCGGTATTGTTGAGGGCACACGAACCTTGCTGAAGGTGAACCAGTTTGACGGCTACGATTGTCCCGGTTGTGCCTGGCCCGATCCGGATGAGGGTCGGTCGGTGGTTGAATTCTGTGAAAATGGTGCAAAGGCTGTTGCCGAGGAAGCAACCACGGCGCGGTGTGATGAAGCATTTTTTGCCCGACATTCCGTTGAGGAGATGCGTTTATGGGATGATTATGAAATCGGAAAAAGCGGTCGGATAACACGTCCGTTTATCCGGCGTGAAGGTGCAACCCATTATGAACCGGTTGAATGGAGCGAAGCGTTTTCTTATATCGGAAAAAAACTGCGCAGCCTGGCGCCCGGTGAGGCGGTTTTTTACACCTCGGGCAGAACGAGTAACGAGGCAGCTTTTCTATATCAGTTGTTTGTGCGCATGTATGGCACGAACAACCTGCCCGATTGTTCAAACATGTGCCATGAATCGAGCGGAGTGGCATTATCCGAAACTTTGGGAATAGGAAAGGGCTCGGTTAAACTGGATGATTTTTACTGCACCGAACTCATCATCATCATGGGTCAGAATCCCGGCAGCAATCATCCGCGTATGCTGTCGGCATTGCAGCAGGCCAAGAAAAACGGAGCCAAAATCATCACCATCAACCCGCTGCCCGAGGCCGGGCTTATCGCATTTCGTCATCCGCAACATCCTGCTGACCTGATTGGAAAAGCTACCACCATCACTGACCTGTGGCTTCCGGTAAAGGTGAACGAAGATGTATCTCTACTGAAAGCCATACTGAAAATTTTGTTGCAAAAAGAAGAGCAAAATCCGGGAACGGTTATTGATAAAGAATTTATTAACACCCATACTACGGGATATGATAAACTGGTAAAGGATTTAAGCCGGTACGATTTACATTCACTTATAGCACGCTCGGGAGTAACGCCCGAAAAAGTGTATGAAGCTGCCGAATGGATTGCGCAAAAGAAAAAAATTATTGTTTGCTGGGCGATGGGCCTGACCCAGCATAAGAATGCCGTGGATAACATCAGAGAAATTGTTAATCTGCTGCTGCTGAAAGGCAGTATCGGCAAACCCGGTGCAGGTACATGTCCGGTACGTGGCCACAGCAACGTGCAGGGCGACCGGACCATGGGCATATGGGAAAATCCCAAACCCGAATTTCTGGACAGCCTCAAGCGTGTGTTTGGATTTGAACCTCCGCGCAAACCCGGTTACAACACCGTAGAAACCATAAAAGCCATGGCCGAAGGAAAAGTAAAGGTGTTTTTTGCCATGGGAGGAAATTTTTTATCGGCTACACCCGACACGGATTTTACCTCCAAAGCCATGGAGAAGTGTGACCTCACGGTTCATGTTTCCACTAAACTTAACCGCAGTCATCTGCATACAGGCAAAACGGGAATTATTTTGCCATGCCTGGGTCGTACCGAAACCGATGTTCAGGCTTCGGGCGTTCAGTTTGTTACCGTTGAGAACTCAACAGGTGTGGTGCATAAATCACAGGGTGGAAAAACACCAGCCTCACCGCATTTGCTTAGCGAGCCCAAAATTATAGCCGAACTGGCTAAAGCAACACTCACCGATTCATCAATCGATTGGGACGGGCTGGTAAGTAACTACGATAACATCCGGAATCTGATTGAGCAGACTATACCCGGTTTTGAAAATTACAACGAGCGCGTGCGCAAACCTGGCGGCTTTTACCTGCCTAATGCTGCGCGCGAGGGAAAATTCCGCACGACAGACAGCCTTGCGCATTTTACCCTCAATGCCTTACCCGATTACCATGTGGCGGACGATGAATTTCTATTGATGACCATCCGAAGCCACGACCAGTATAATACTACGATTTACGGCATGCACGACCGGTACCGCGGCATTTATAACGGTCGTAATGTGGTATTTGTCAATACCGATGATATGAAGAAACACGGGTTGCAGCAAGGCGACCGCGTTGACCTGGTTAGCCGATATGATGGCATCGAGCGCAGGGCCCGAGGGTTTGTTGTAGTACCATATCAGATTCCCAGGCAAAATATAGCCGCTTACTTTCCCGAAGCGAATGCCGTGGTGCCACATAACCATGCCGCGCGCGGAAGCCACACACCCATATCGAAATCGGTGGTGGTGCGACTGGAAAAAAACGCATGAAGAGTTGTTACTGTACCTGGTCCACCTCGCTCAGTTTTTCAACGATATCGGCTTCGTTCTCCGAAAGCAACAGGTCGCGCAAAGCGTGAATCATTTGCCGCACCGACAGATTAAAGGCGCGATTCATGGTAATAAGCGTGGGTATGTCGGAGGATGATATTTTTTGTGCGGAAATCGCTGATGTAAGCCTTTGGGTAAATTCCAGGTCGTCCTTTTTATTCTGCGCATGTAATACATGAAGTGCCGAAACCTGCTCAACCGCATTCTTCTTATTCAGCAGAGTAAGAAAAGACTCACATACTGAGGCCCATTTATTTCGGAAGTGTTGTAAGAACGCATTCATCAATTCGCTATCACTCTGTTCAGCCTCCTGGAAGTTATGCTGCACATCTTTCAGGATTTTTGCCGATGCCACTGCATTACGTGTTGCGTGCAACAGGCGGTTCAGTTCAGTTGCTTCATTATCGCGTAGCTCATGCATCTGCAGGGAAGAAGCAAATGTGTAAATTTCTGTTTCCAGTGATTTGATGAAGTCATAATGCTCGGTTAGCGGGTAATCACCCGGATTAGGTTGTTGCGGATTGGCCGGGCGAAAATAGTTTTGAAAAAACTCTCTTCGCATCAGCTTCAGCAGGCGTAACTGATAGCGGATAACCTCATCGATCAGGTGCCGGATTTCTGTTTTAAGTGCAGCAATACCGGCTTCGGGAACATCGGGTTTAAGTGTGTGTAAGCAATACGTCACTGTCTTTTGCTCTTCCCGGATAATTTTTGTGATGAATTGGGTGAAGAGCCCAATCATGGGAAGAAAAATTAGGATGCCCGTAAGATTAAATAAGGTATGAAACATAGCCAGCCCGGTTACCGGGTCGCTTTGTAAGTGTAGGGTCTTTTCAATGAAGTAAACATAGACAGGCATTGCAGCTACAACGATGATGGATGATCCGAGATTAAAAAATAAATGACTTAAGGCCACCTGTCTTTTAATAACCTGGCCTCCAAGCGAACCGATAAGAACGGTTGCCGTTGTGCCCAGATTGGTGCCAATTACAAAATAAGCAGCGAGTGGAAAAGTAATAACCTGAGAGTGCATGGCGCTGAGTATAATAGCCATGGCAGCCGAGCTGGATTGAACCAGGGCGGTAAGAACCAATCCTAATCCGATAAACGCAACACCCGGCCAGTCCTGAAAAGCCGATAAGTCGTAGCGGTAAGCCAGACCTTCAATGCTGCTCTTCATGTAATCCAAACCGAGAAAAAGAAATCCGAAGCCGACCATAAACCGCGAGATGTTCGTGGCCCGTGTTGATTTTCCAAAGAATATCAATCCCAGGCCGCCCAGGCCAATAAAGGGAAGTGCCAGCATCTCGATTTTAAGTTTGAAGCCCACGAGGGCAACAATCCAGCTGGTTAGCGTAGTACCTAAGTTCGAACCCATAACAACGCCAATGGCATTCTCCATACCCAACAAGCCCGCTCCCGCAAAAGCCAACACAATTAACGTAACAGCTGAACTGCTTTGCAGTACGGCAGTTGCAACGATTCCCGTCAGTACACTGCGAAACCAGTTGCCGGTAAACTTTCGGATAAGTTTTCGAAATGCACCACCGGAAATTTTTTTAAGCGATTCTTCCAGTTCGAATATGCCAAACAGAAATATGCCAATACCGGCCAGTAACCCGATTACCTGAAATTCCTGGTGCATGTCGGAAAGTTAAACCATCGCATTAAATTAACCGCGTGAAAAAACAGGAACTAAAAAAATTACTGGAAGAAAAATTCCTTCAATATAACCAGCCCGGCTTCATTGAGAACGATCCCATATCCATTCCGCACCGCTTCAGCAAAAAGCAGGATATTGAAATTGCCGCTCTTTTTGCAGCAACTTTGGCGTGGGGACAGCGTGTTACCATAATCCAAAGCTGTACACAACTTCTCGACAGGATGGATAACGACCCGTACAACTTTGTGCTGCATCATCGTGAAACCGAATTAAAGCGCTTCGAAAAATTTGTGCATCGCACCTTTAATTCAACCGATGCTCTTTATTTCATTGAATTTCTTAAGTGGTTTTATCAGCGTCACACTTCGCTGGAAGATGCTTTTGTTCCACCGGAGGGAGCAGCGGATATCGGACCGGGCCTTGTCCGTTTTCATAAACTCTTTTTTAGTTTGCCCGACTATCCCAGTCGAACACGCAAACATGTTCCTACGCCCGAGCGGAAGTCAGCCTGTAAAAGGCTGAACATGTTCCTACGGTGGATGGTGCGCAGCGATAACCACGGCGTGGATTTTGGACTGTGGAAAAAAATTAAACCGGACCGGCTTATTTGCCCTTGCGATGTGCACGTGGAACGTGTGGCCCGCAGACTGGGTTTGTTGAAGCGAAAGCAGGTTGACTGGCTGGCTGCAGTGGAGCTTACTGAAGCGTTGCGCAGCTTCGATGCAAACGATCCGGTGAAATATGACTTTGCCCTTTTCGGGCTCGGGCTGGAATCAAACGGCCGGTTTTCCTGAACGGTTATTCGTACTTCAGCACTTCAGCGGGATTGGCACGGGCCGTGCGCACCGTTTGCCGTAAAACGGTTAAGAGAATGATGAGCGATACAGCAAGCGCCGGAATAACAACCATCCACCAGCTAATCTGCAGTCGGAGTGTAAAGGATTCCAACCATTTTTGCAGGCCCATAATGGCAAGTGACAATCCGATTATTAACGCGACTGTCAGCATCAGCACATATTCTTTCAAAAGTAAAACCACGGCATCGCGGGTGGTGGCTCCCAGTACTTTTCGTATTCCGATTTCGCGCATGCGCAGGCGGGACGCATACGAGGAGATGGTAAACAATCCGGCAACCGAAATTACGATAAGTATGGTGGTAAAGTAAAATACGATGCGTCCAAACCGGTCTTCGGTTTCATATTGGGTGTAATAATTTTCCTTCAGATTAAAGATGTACGGTATTTCGGCCGTAAAAAGTGAACGGAATTTTTCCTCAATCAAATCGTGAGGAACCTTTGCCTGCGCAGCCCGTCGGATTATGTAATGGTTACACTGCGAAGGGTTGTACACAAAAAAGGTTGGTGAAACCGGTACTTTAGGCGATTGATGATGATAGTCGTTTAGCACCGTGCGGATAATCACGGTATCATCGCGGAAGTAAACTTTCTGATCAATGGCTTCCTCGGGTGAGGCAAAGCCCAATAGTTTGCGGGCCGACTCATTAATCATCACATCTTTTTCCAACCGATAGCCGGCATGAACCGGATTACCCGCAAGCACTTGAATGCCCATGGTTTCAGGAAAATTTTCATCCACAAAGAAGTAGCGGTATTGGTTTACATTTTCTTTGGCTGCACCAATGCGTTGCACGCTGTTGGCGTATAGAAAAATCTGCGTGCCGGGTTTGGCAGAAACCATCGTGACATTTTCCACACCGGCAAGCTGAGCGACCTGTTTCTTAAAAGCCTGGGTATGGCGTTGATAGAGCGAGTCGAAAATCTCCGAGTTGCGAACTACCATCAGTTGTTCCAGGTCAAATCCCAGATCTTTTTTTCGCATCAAATCCAGTTGCAGGTAAATAACCAGTACACTTACCAGCAAAATCACAGTTGCCGTAACCGGAACGAGTACCATTACTTTACGCAGCCACATTCCGCGTTTACCTGCCGTGTATTTTCCCTTTAATATTTCTGCGGGAGAAATGGCCGACATGGCAATAGCAGGGTAAAGCCCCGAAATCATACTGCTCAGCAGCAGGAATGCCACAAGGCCTCCGACCAGGCGGGTGTCCCATTTCCATTCGGCTGTCAAATTGCGTTGAAAAAGCTCAGACAGATGAGGTAAGGACAGGTAAACAATAAGCACGGCAATAAACAGTGCAACGAGATTAAATAACAGCGATTCGAAAAGAAACTGCATGGCAAGTTGTCTGCGCGAGCTGCCCAAAACTTTTCGAATGCCGACTTCGCGCGAACGACCCAGGGCACGAACGGTAGCCAGACTGCTGTAGGTAAGCCAGGTGATGAGCAGGATGGAGGCTCCGGTGGCAGCCAGAAAAAAAACAACCTGATAATTGCCATTAGTCTTCCATTCATCTTTAAAGGCCGAATGCAGATGAATGGAAGTAAGTGGTTGCAGATTAATTTCCAGTTTCTGGTCAGTTTCGCGCAGCCAGTTGCCGGTCTTTCTTTCAATCAGGTCAGGTAGTTTGGATTCAACGGCCTTCAGCTGGTCTTTATCATATAACATGATGTAAGTAGGGAAACCATCCCATCGCCAGGGCTCTTCCAGCACCAGGTTGGATAAAAACTTCTTTAGCGTTTCTGCAGAAATCAAAATATCAAATTGCATGTGCCCGGTTTCGGGCATGTCGGCAAATATGCCGGTTATTTCCAGGTCAAAGCCGGTGCGGTAGCGATAGCTCTTGCCCACCGGGTCTTCATCTTTAAATACTTTTTTGGCGAAAGATTCGGAAACCACCGCAGTAAACGGGCGTGTTAGCGCCAATGAATCAACTCCTCGAATTAGCGGCACCGAAAAAACTTTGAAGAAATCGGCAGATGCGGCAGAAGTGTTTTCAGTACGGTACAAAATGCCGTTATGAATAAAACCACCCGTTGCCTTACGCATTTGAACGTATGCTTCTACTTCGGGTAAATCGGAAAGCATGTCCGGGCCGATGCCGTAGTTTACCGCAACGCTGCTGTTGGTTAACTCATTTTTATTATAGCGGTTTTGCTGAATGCGAAAAATCCGTTCAGCATTTTTATGGTGACGGTCGTAACGCAGTTCGTGATGTACAAAAAGGTAAACCGTAATCGCGCAGGCCACACCTGCGGCCAGACTGCTAATAAGAATCAGGTAATGCGAAAGGTGCTGTTTAAACGCACGCAGGGTAGCAATCCAGTAGCTGGTTAACATGCCATCGAAAATAACACAAATAACATGGTGCGTTGCATGGGTGTAATATTTTGTATGTTTTTGACAAAATTTTAATCGGGATTTTTACGATTTCACCTGAAAATCACCAGAAAGAAACTTCCGAAACGGTGTTCTTAACACAAGCTGATAATTTAAAACTGTTCTAAATAAGCAAGATTGTTCAGAGCTTTTTGTTCGCTGATTACGGAAGATGTGAATCACTTAAACAAGAGCACAAGTGCAGTGTATCGCAGCGGAATTTATATTGGTTGGTTTTTGAAATAAATTTGAAAAAAAGCGCTCGGGTCGTAGATTTGTGCGTTTTCGATTAAAACGCTTACTCGAAGTATCATGATCCGAACGCTACGCCTGAAATACCTGCTGACTTACCTCTGGATATTTTCGATTAGTCTTGCAGGTTTAGCCCAGGAAATTCCTACCGACCCGGCAATAATTAAAGAAGGAGAGTCCTTATTTAAGGCCAACTGTCAAACCTGCCATCGTGTTCATCAAAAGCTCGTAGGGCCAGCCTTGGCCGATGTGTACAACCGTGCACCTTCTATTGACTGGATTAAGGCGTTCATCAGAAATTCGGCCGCAGTTATTGCCAGCGGTGATGAGTATGCCGTAAAACTCTATAATGAATATAATAAAACCCAGATGACGGCCTTCACTGGTCTGAAGGATGACCAGATCATGGCCATACTGGCGTATATAAAAGATGAGACCATTAAGGGACCTCCACAGGCCCAGCCTCAGCCTGGTCCGGCAGGTCAACAGGTTACTACCGGAGTACCTGAATCTTACCTGAATGTCATCCTCATCGGATTGGTTGTTATTCTTGTTCTGCTGGTTATTATTCTCGGTTTCCTCATTTCTGCTCTGAAAAGGCTTATCGATCAGAAACCGCTTAGCGAGGAAGACCGCGAATTGGTTCATTCTACGGTTACACTTTCAACCGTTGTTCGCAGCAAAGGTTTCTTGTTTATTGTGGTTTTCTTTGCTACAACACTGGCAGTCAAGGCAGTTATTAACGGACTTTACTCGATTGGTATTCAAAAAGGCTATGCTCCGAAACAGCCTATTGCATTTAGCCATAAACTACATGCCGGAGCTTATGAGATTGACTGTAAGTATTGCCATACCGGCGTGCTGAAAGGCAAAAGCGCTACTATTCCTTCCATTAATATCTGTATGAACTGCCACAGTCAGGTAAAAACCGAGTCGCCACAGATTCAGAAACTCTGGGCCGCGGCCGACTGGCAGCCGGAAACAAAGACCTATGGACCGAACCAACAACCCATAGAGTGGGTGCGTATTCACAACCTGCCCGACCTTGCTTACTTCAACCATGCCCAGCACGTGGTGGTGGGCGGCATCGAGTGCCAGACCTGCCACGGTCCTGTTGAGGAAATGGAAGTCGTTCAGCAATATTCTCTGCTTACCATGGGATGGTGTATAGATTGCCACCGCAAAACTGATGTGAACGCGAAAGGAAATGCCTATTACGACAAGCTGGTTGAGCTGCATAGTAAGCAGTCGAAGCAGCCGATGAAAGTAGAA
The DNA here is from genome assembly GCA_025055435.1 of Cyclobacteriaceae bacterium. Lineage (GTDB taxonomy): Bacteria > Bacteroidota > Bacteroidia > Cytophagales > Cyclobacteriaceae > UBA2336. Next base: position 10,315 of record JANWWN010000028.1, read on the forward strand.
GACATTGGCGGGCTGGAATGTGCCAAGTGTCATTATTAATAATGCGTATTTAATCCAACCTGTATAACCTGATAAAATACATGGAAGAAAAACCTACCAAGATATACTGGAAAGGACTGGAGGAGTTGAGCAACGCCCCCGAGTTTGTTAAACGTGCGCATAACGAATTTGGCGAACCGCCCCGTCCGGAAGAGAACATTGAGCATTCGCGCAGGGACTTTCTGAAAATGATGGGCTTTGGCGTGGCTGCTGTTTCGCTGGCTGCCTGTGAAGCTCCGGTTCGCAAAGCCATACCGTATGTAAACAAACCTCTGGATGTTGATCCCAGTCTCCCCAATTATTACGCATCAACCTATATCAATGGAGGAGACTATTGCAGCATCCTGGTAAAAGTAAGGGAGGGTCGTCCCATCAAAATAGAAGGTAACTCCCTTTCGGGTGTAACCCGTGGAGGAACCAGCGCGCAGGTTGAGGCTTCCGTATTATCGTTGTACGATAATGCGCGGCTTCGTTTTCCGCGGGTCGGTGAGAACCGAAAGGCTACCTGGGAAGAAGCTGATAAAGAAATCATCGACAAACTGACTGCTGCTTCCATCAGCGGATCGAAAATTTATATCGTCAGCAATTCAATTATCAGTCCGAGTACAAAAAAAGTTATTGAGCAGTTTCGCTCGAAATACCCGACCGTACAACATGTACAATACGATCAGGTTTCGATGTACGGCATGTGGAAAGCCAATGAAGAATCGTTTGGCAAAGGCTTCATTCCATCTTATGATTTCAGCAAAGCCAATATCATAGTAAGCATTGCTGCCGATTTTCTTGCTACCTGGCTTTCACCGATTGAGTTCACCAAACAATATGCTCAAACCCGCGAGGTTAGCGAAGATAAGCGTACCATGTCGCGCCACTATCAGTTTGAGGCGGGTATGAGCCTTACGGGCGCCAACGCTGATTACCGCACTCAGATCAAACCGTCAGAGGAAGGTGCGGTGGTTATCCAGCTATACAACCTGTTGGCGGCAAAAGCCGGAGCAGCAACAGTTCAGGGCGGAATTGACAAACCCTACCTTCAACAGGCTGCCGATGAATTGTGGGCCAACCGAGGTAAATCGGTTGTGGTGGCAGGCTCAAATGATAAAAATATCCAACTTATTGTTAACGCCATCAATAACCTGCTGGGTAATTATGGAACTACCATTTTGCCCCATCTCCCGGTAAATTACCGTCAGGGTAACGATGAGCAAATGGCTGCCTTTGTTAATGATTTGGATACGGGCACAGTGGGGGCAGTTATTTTTTATAACTGCAATCCGGTGTACGATCACCCCATGGGTGAAAAGATTGCCGAAGGCCTGAAAAAAGTTGGATTAAAAGTTTCAACATCTTATAAAGAGGACGAGACGGGTGTTCTTTGCTCCGTACTGGCTCCCGACCATCATTATCTGGAAGCGTGGAACGATGCCGAGCCCAAGAAAAATCATTTCAGTCTGGCACAACCGGCTATCACGCCCATCTTTAAAACCCGTGCGGCTCAGGAAAGCTTCCTGATTTGGGCGGGCCAGTCTAATGTAGATTATTACGAAATCCTGAAATCGAACTGGGCATCCTGGTTTTTCAAAGGAGGCCATCTGCAGTCGTGGTGGGATAAGCTTTTGTTCGATGGTGTATATGAATTACCGGTAGAGGCCATATCGGTAAACTTCGGCGGAAATGTTCAGGCTGCAGCCGGGGCTATAAATGCTACTTATAAGTCGGAAGGACTTGAGTTGTTTATTTATGAAAATGCTACTGTAGGTAACGGTTCTCAGGCTAACAATCCGTTATTACAGGAACTGCCTGACCCGATTACCAAAGCGGTTTGGGAACATTATGTAACGGTATCGCCTGCAGATGCGAAAGGCATTGATTTTTCGGAAGCCAAGACTCGTTATGCCACCATTTCGGCTAACGGTCGCACCGTGAAACTGCCTGTACTCATTCAGCCCGGTCAAACACCGGGTACATTAGGGATACCTGTAGGTTACGGTCGCACCAAAGCAGGAAAGGTAGCCGATGGTATCGGAGTTAACGCTTATCCGTTTGCCACCCTTGTAAACGGTTCGCTTTGCTTCCATGCCGTTAATGTTTCCTTTAAAATCGAAGATGAAAAGTACTGGCTGGCTACAACGCAAACCAGTCAAACCTACATGAAGCGGGCTACCGTTATTCAGGAGGCATTGTTAAGCGAATTCAAGGAAAATCCGGCTGCCGGACGTTTCTATCCCAAAGTGGCTACCTGGAAGAGTGCTGAAGAAAAAGTAGAGCCGGGTAAGCTTTCGTTGTGGAAAGGCCACGACTATTATAACCACCACTGGGGCATGGCCATCGACCTCAACACCTGTATAGGTTGTGGTGCCTGTGTGGTGGCCTGCAATGTAGAAAACAACGTTTCGCTGGTAGGCCGTCAGGAAGTGATTAACCGGAGGGAAATGCATTGGCTTCGTATTGATCGCTATTACAGCACCAATGCCGATGTACATGATTTGAAAGGCCTGGAAAAGGCTGCCGAAAATCCGGAGGTAGTATTTCAGCCCATGCTGTGTCAGCATTGCAACAACGCACCTTGCGAAACCGTGTGTCCGGTGGCTGCTACAACCCACAGCACGGAAGGTCTTAACCAAATGACCTATAACCGTTGTATTGGTACTCGCTATTGTGCCAACAACTGCCCGTACAAGGTAAGACGCTTCAACTGGTTTAAGTACCACGACAATCGTCAGTTTGAACAGTCCAACCCGGCCATGAACACCGATTTGGGTAAGATGGTGCTCAACCCGGATGTAACGGTTCGTTCGCGCGGAGTTATGGAGAAATGCTCGTTCTGCGTGCAACGCATTCAGCAAGGAAAGCTTACCGCCAAGAAGGAAAAGCGACCGCTGAAAGATGGCGATGTGGTAACGGCCTGCCAGGCTGCCTGCAGTACCGGGGCTATTGTATTTGGTGACTTGAACGATCCGGAAAGCCGAATCAGCAAGCTGTTGAAGATACGTCCTGCTGATGAAAAGCGGCCATACGGTATCGATAAAAAGGCCGATAACCCGCGCGCTTACCAGGTTCTGGAAGAAATCGGTGTGAAGCCGAACATCTGGTACTTAACCAAAATACGCAACAAAGAACAACAACAAGCCTGATAAATACAGATTAAGCATGCAAGTAGTTTCAGCCATACGAGAACCTCTGGTTACAGGAGGGAAAACCATTAAAGATGTTTCGCACGACATTAGCCGACAGGTGGAAGGAAAGCCAACCCGTTTGTGGTGGATGGCTTTCGGTGTTTCGCTGGCCCTTCTGACTTGGGGTGGTTATTGCTGCATCATGATGCTGTGGCACGGCATCGGAATGTGGGGCCTGAATAAGACGGTGGGTTGGGCATGGGATATCACCAACTTCGTGTGGTGGGTCGGTATCGGTCACGCCGGAACATTGATTTCTGCTATTCTCCTTTTGTTCCGCCAGCGCTGGCGCATGTCGATTAACCGTGCTGCAGAAGCTATGACCATTTTTGCCGTGATTTGTGCAGCCAGCTTCCCGGGCTTCCATATGGGCCGGTTGTGGGTTGGTTTTTACTGGGCTTTACCTCTTCCCAATACCTTTGGCTCGCTGTGGGTAAACTTTAATTCACCACTGTTGTGGGACGTGTTTGCCATCTCCACCTACTTCACGGTTTCGCTCGTCTTTTGGTACATGGGGCTTATTCCCGACTTTGCGGTTATCCGCGATCGTGCCGTTGTACAGGGAAATAAGTTGCGTGCGAAAATTTACAATGCACTGAGCTTTGGCTGGCAGGGAGGAGCTAAAACCTGGCAGCGGTACGAGTCCGTTGCGCTGATTCTGGCAGGTCTTTCCACACCGCTGGTGCTTTCGGTGCATACCATTGTATCGTTCGACTTCGCCACATCCGTAATTCCCGGCTGGCATACCACCATTTTCCCGCCTTACTTCGTTGCCGGTGCCATTTTCTCCGGCTTTGCCATGGTGCTTACGCTATTGCTGGTAACGCGTAAGGTGTTTAAGCTGGAGGAATACATCACGATCTATCACATTGAGCTGATGAACATCATCATCATCATCACCGGTTCGATCGTGGGTATTGCCTACATCACTGAGTTATTCATATCGTGGTATTCCCAGGTGCCGTACGAAGGATATGCTTTCTATAACCGTATTCAGGGGCCATACGCCTGGGCATACTGGTCCATGATGACCTGTAACGTGATTTCACCGCAGCTGTTCTGGATTAAGAAAATCCGCACGAGCATCGTGGCTACGTTTGTACTTTCCATTATTGTGAACATCGGCATGTGGTTCGAGCGCTTCGTGATTATTGTAACCTCTATCCACCGGGACTATGTTCCGTCAAGCTGGACGATGTTCTATCCAACCATGTATGACATCGGTCAGTATATCTTCACTTTTGGTATATTCTTTACCGCCTTCTTCCTCTTTGCCAAGTTTTTCCCGGTAATCAACATGGCCGAAGTGAAGAGCATTATCAAATCAACTTCTGAAAAAACCGCCTGAGTATGGAAGCAGACAAGCATTTTGTAGTTGGTATTTTTGATGATGAAGATGTTTTGCTGGATGGAGTGAAAAAAGTCCGGTCCAGTGGAATCCGCATTCACGAGGTATATACGCCTTTCCCTGTTCACGGACTGGACGAGGCCTTGGGCTATTCGCGTACGCGTCTTCCCATAGCTGCCTTCTTATTTGGCTTAACGGGTACCATTCTTGCGCTCCTCATGCAGTTCTGGATGCTGGGTTACGACTGGCCTATGATAATTGGCGGTAAAAACTTTGCCTCACTTCCTCCTTTTATTCCGGTAACCTTTGAGTTGACGGTATTGCTTGCTGCGCTGGGCATGGTAGCAACTTTTCTGATTGTAAGCGATATGAAGCCCTATAAGTGGCCGCGTCAGTTTGATATCCGTAGCACGGATGATAAGCATGTGATGGCCATTGATTTGGCTGTGAATGCCGGAAAATCAAAGGATGAGATTATGCGCATATTGCGCGAAAGCGGTGCATCGGAAGTGAACGAAAAAAATTTTGAATGATATGACATCAGTTCTCAATAAAAAACTTGCTGCCTTAACGGTACTGGCTCTGGCTTCCTGTAAGGCGGGTGGCGATTATCAGGGTATGGAGTACGCGCCCAATATGTACCACTCAGTGGCCTATGAACCGTACACGCAGATTACGGATAAGGATGCCGGACGTTGGGTAACCTCGATTGAGTACGAGGACGGACATGCGGAATATTATAACAGCAACAACCTGAATCCACACAAAATGAATATGCGTATGCCACCTCCGCACACGGTAAGTCGTAACTATATGCCTTATCGGCTGCCGGCCGATAGCCTGGAAGTGGCTGCGAAGAAGGTGAGTCCTTTAAAAGGAGATGAGAAGGCCATACTGGCAGAAGGAAAAGTATTATATGAGATTTATTGTGACCACTGTCACGGTGCAAAAGGCGAGGGAGATGGTAAAGTTGCAACCGGAGTGACTATTGACGGAGTGGAACGCGGGTTTTATGCCGGTGTTGCTAACCTGAAAGGTGATGCCTACAAGAATATCACCGAAGGACACATTTTTCATGTGATTACCATGGGCAAAGGTCTGATGATGCCGCATGGCTCTCAGATTAGTCCGGAAGACCGGTGGAAAATTGCCCGCTATGTTAAATCCTTACAGCAATAACGAAACGTACACGTCATGGGTCATACGCATATTACGATAACGGAAGAAAGATTTGAGTTCACGGCCAAAGCCCGCAGGCAGATTATTTATCTTCTTCTGGCTGGTGTAGTACTGTTGGCACTCGGTCTGGTCATTTCTATTTTCGGAGGAGAGGCGCATCACGGCAGCGAACACCACGGACTTTCAGCTCCGGGTTCATCTCAATTGGTAGCCAGCCTCGATACCGTTGCTCCTGCCGAAGGACACGGTGAAGGTGGCGCTCATCATGAGGAAAAGCCAACCTGGCTTAAGCGCCTGTACACCACACTCTGGATGAACAACATTTACTTTATAGGGTTGGGGATCATCGGCCTCTTCTTTGTGAGCATACAATACGCTGCGCAGGCCGGATGGTCGGCGGGTATCAAGCGTATCCCCCTTGCCATGGGGCAATGGTTACCCGTGGCTTTTGTCAGCACGCTGGTGCTTTGGTTTATAACGCATCACGATGTGTTTCATTGGACACACAGCTATTTGTACGATAAAAACAATCCTGAAACCTTTGACGAGATAATAGCAGGTAAGGCACCATTCTTTTTCTGGCCGGGTGAAGCCGGGGGATTTCCGGTATTCTACATGGTGCGTATGGTGCTCTTCTTTGGTCTGTGGATTTGGTTTTTCTATACCATTCGCAAAAACATGTTGGCCGAAGATCAAATCGGAGGCACTTCCTTCTGGTACAAAAACCGCAGTCTTTCTGCATGGTTCCTGGTTTTCTTTGCAGTAAGCTCATCCGTAGCAGCCTGGGACTGGGTAATGAGTATAGACACGCACTGGTTCAGTACCATGTTCGGTTGGTACGTATTTGCAAGCTGGTGGGTTACCGGCCTGGCCTTTATTACTCTTATTGTGGTTTATCTTAAGGATGCAGGGTACCTGAAAATTGTTAATGCCAATCACCTGCACGACCTGGGTAAATTCGTTTTTGCCTTCTCTATCTTCTGGACGTACATCTGGTTCGGACAGTTTTTGTTGATCTGGTATGCCCATATTCCTGAAGAAACGGTGTACTTCGTTGAACGAATGTCCACTCCTCCGTACAGTTGGATTTTCTTTGCCAATCTGATTCTGAACTTTGTACTGCCCTTTTTGTTATTGATGACGAGAGACGCAAAGCGACAGATGTCCATGTTGAAGTTGGTAGCACCAATTGTTATTGTTGGTCATTGGTTTGACTTTTATAACATGGTTACGCCTGGCGTAATGAAAACTGATGGTGGACTCGGGTTCATTGAAATCGGAACGGCTTTCATTTTCCTGGCTGCCTTTTTATGGGTTACACTGAGCAGCCTCTCGAAGATGCCGTTGTTCGGAAAAAATCATCCGATGCTGGAAGAGAGTTTACACCATCACATTTGAGAAGAATTAGAAAAGTTAACGTTTATGATGTCATTTCTGATTACTATCGGGGCACTGCTAACACTGGTTATTCTGTTTTTGATTTTCAGAATAGCAAGTCTGGTTTCTGTTGCAAAGGGGAGAAACCCGGAAGAGGTAAGTCCGAACAACGGTGTTCACGCTGTTCTTTTCCTGTTGTTCATGGTGCTCGGCCTTGTGGGTTTCTTTTGGTATTCCTATACACACTTTGATAAATATACCCTTCCGGTTGCTTCGGAGCACGGTGTTGTAACCGACCGGCTGTTCTGGATAACTATGGCGGTAACGGTAGCAGCCTTCGTTATCATCTTCATTGTGATGTTCTGGTTTGTTTTCAAGTATCAATATAAGGAAGGCAGAAAGGCAGCTTTTTATCCGGATAACCATTGGCTTGAATTAACGTGGACGATCATCCCGGCAATTGTACTGGCTGTTCTGATATTCACCGGCCTCCGCGCATGGAACAATATCACCAGCCCGGCCTCTGAACAGGCTGAAGTTATTGAGGTGATTGGGCAACAATTTGCATGGTCGGTGAGGTATCCCGGTAAGGATAATGTTTTGGGCAATGCAAATTACAGGTTCATCGATAACTTTGGTAATGACCTCGGATTGGATCTGACTGATGCGAAAAGTTTTGATGATTTTAAGACGCTTGAATTACACTTACCCAAAGGCCGTGAAGTACTTCTTAAAATCAGAGCCAAAGATGTAATTCACAGCGTATTTCTTCCGCACTTCCGGGTAAAAATGGATGCCGTCCCGGGCATGCCTACGCACTTTAAATTCATAGCCACAAAGTCCACCCGGGAAATGCGCGAGGAGACCGGTAACCCGGATTTTAATTACGAAATGGCTTGCACGGAAATTTGCGGTCGTGGCCATTTCTCCATGCGTATGCTGGTGGTGGTTCATGAACCGGCTGAATTTGATAAATGGAAGAGCGAACAGGAAACCTGGTTAAAACAAAATCCCGGATACCTTGAAAAAATACCTGCTGACTTGAGGGAAGTTGCGCTGGTAAAGTCTGGAATGGAGAAATCAAACAGTGGAATAAGTACTCTTGTGGCAGGAGGAATGCACTAAAATTGAATGTCTGAATTATAAAGATTACGAGTATGGCAACTACACATATATCAACCCAAACTGACCTTCATGCTGATTCACACGGTCATGAGCATGAACACCATGAAGGTAATTTTTGGACGAATTATATTTTTAGCCAGGATCATAAGGTAATTGCCAAGCAATTCCTGCTAACCGGTATGTTCTGGGCTGTAATAGGTGGGATACTGTCGGTCATTTTCAGGCTTCAGCTGGGCTTTCCCAACATGAATCTGGAATGGTTAAAACCGGTGCTCGGAGGGTGGATAACACCCGAAGGAAAGCTGGACCCGGAGTTTTACCTGGCGCTGGTTACCATGCATGGTACAATCATGGTGTTCTTTGTTTTGACGGCGGGATTAAGTGGTACATTCTCAAACTTTCTCATACCGTTACAGATTGGTGCCAGGGACATGGCCTCCGGTTTCATGAACATGCTTTCTTATTGGTTCTTCTTCCTGTCCAGTGTGGTCATGTTTATTTCCCTGTTCATCAGTACCGGCCCGGCTGCCGGTGGATGGGTTATTTATCCCCCGCTTAGCGCGCTGCCACAGGCTATTCAAGGTTCGGGTTTGGGAATGACCCTTTGGCTGGTTTCAATGGCTTTGTTTATTGTAAGTACGTTGCTGGGAGGGATTAATTACATCACCACAATTATCAACATGCGCACACGCGGTATGTCGTTTTCGCGTTTGCCGCTAACTGTTTGGGCATTCTTCTTTACGGCCATCATCGGCTTGTTGTCTTTCCCGGTATTATTTGCTGCTGCTTTACTCCTGATATTTGACAGGAGTTTTGGTACGAGTTTTTATCTTTCTGACATCTATATTGGAGGCGAAGCCTTACCGAATACCGGTGGAAGTGCTATTCTGTTTCAACATTTATTCTGGTTCCTTGGTCACCCGGAAGTGTATATCGTGCTGTTACCTGGCCTGGGCATCACTTCCGAAATAATTGCCACCAACTCGCGTAAACCAATTTTCGGTTATAAGGCAATGGTGGGTTCCATGTTGTTTATTGCCATACTATCATTTGTAGTGTGGGCGCATCATATGTTTGTTACCGGTATGAATCCGTTCCTCGGTACTATTTTCATGCTGCTCACTCTTATTATAGCTGTTCCTTCGGCAGTTAAAATATTTAACTACGTTACTACATTATGGAAAGGCAATATCCGGTTCACCCCGGCCATGCTGTTTTCAATAGGATTGGTTTCGTTGTTTCTAACCGGTGGAATTACCGGTATCTTCCTGGGTAATGCTGCAATCGATATTCAGCTACATGATACCTATTTTGTCGTTGCGCACTTTCACCTCGTGATGGGCGCAGCTTCCTTCTTCGGAATGCTAGCCGGAGTATATCACTGGTTCCCGAAAATGTTCGGTCGTATGATGGATGATAAGCTGGGTTATATCCATTTCTGGCTCACATTTATCGGTGTAAATCTGGTTTTCTTCCCGATGCACTACATTGGTATTGCCGGTTTCCCGAGAAGATATTATGCCTTCACCAACTTCGAAACATTCAGCGGATTTTCCGATCTGAATGCTTTAGTGAGCGTTGCGGCTATTGTAACCATGGCAGCCCAATTCATCTTCGTCTTCAATTTCTTTTACAGCATGTTCAGAGGGCGGCTGGCTCCAGCCAACCCCTGGCGTTCGACTACGCTGGAATGGACCACTCCGCGCTTCCCGAAGCATGGCAACTGGCCGGGTGAAATTCCTGCCGTGTATCGTTGGCCCTATGACTACTCCAAGCCAGGAGCAAAGGAAGATTACATTCCGCAAACCGTGCCATTCTCTGAGACTCCCGAATCAAATCTTCCTCACGAAAATGATTTGATTAAGCTGGAAGGCAATGGCAATGCGCCCATTGTGGTGGAAGGTAAGCACTAAGGGTGGATAAGAGTCCCTCAAACCATGCGTTATCGAACGCTCATTAGTATTACTCTTGGTGCAGTTTACTTTTTGATTTTGATTGGTGGAATAGTAAGAAGTACAGGCTCGGGCATGGGCTGCCCGGACTGGCCTACGTGTTTCGGACAGTGGGTGCCCCCGACAAAGGCCGAAGAATTGCCATCCAATTACAAGGAGAACTATTCTGCCCACCGCGATAAAAAAAATCTGAGGTTTGCTGCATTTCTTGAAGCCATCGGAATGAAGCAGACCGCATATCGCCTACGTAATGATGAAAGTATTCGCAAGGAGGCTGATTTTAATGCAGTAAAAACCTGGACTGAATATATGAATCGTTTGGTGGGAATGGTAGTTGGCTTGTTGGTTACAGCTGTTTTTATTGTATCGGTCAGTTATTTCAAAACGAAAAAAAGTGTCGTTTTAACTACCGGCTTGGCTTTATTGACAGTAATCGTTACGGGTTGGTTTGGCTCCATTGTCGTATCGACCAACCTCACACCGTGGACGGTTACCTTGCATATGGCGCTTGCGTTGGTAACTGTTGCATTGCTGGTGCTTACAAAATTTTTAGTTGAAAACAAGGAAGAAGTCATACAAAAGCCCATGTTTGTCTGGTTAAGTGCGGGCTTGTTGCTAACAGTAATTCAGATTTTTTTAGGTACCCAGGTCAGGGAATCAGTTGATCAGGTTGCCACAAATAACCCCGACAGGACTTTATGGGTTGGGCAGTTGGGCACAGTGTTTTTAGTGCATCGTTCATTATCGTGGTTACTGCTTATCGTCAATGCGTTTATCGGTTGGAGGGTGTACCAGGCGGGATGGGTGCGTGAGGGTATTACGCTGTTTATCGTTTTAGCGGTATCGCTGATTTCTGGTGCAGCGATGAGCTGGTTTGATATCCCGGCATTTCTGCAGCCTGTTCACTTGCTGGGGGGCGCTCTGCTTTTCGGTGTACAGTTTAGTTTATGGCTAAACTACAGACCGGTGTGTGTTTCAACTTTTCAACTCAAAACAACATGAACGCCGGCGGCATATCAACACTTGCCGGGTGGTGGATGAAGGCAGTTGCTTTTACTGAACTGCTGAAATTAAGGCTTTCACTACTGGTTGCGTTTTCCTGTGCATTTGGCTATGTATTGGCTTCCGCGGAGACGAATTGGCCTAAACTCGTGTTGGTTTTTACAGGAGGTTTTTTGATTTCGGGGGCCTCTATTGTAATCAATCAGATTCTTGAAAAAGATTTTGACCGCTTAATGAATCGAACCCGGAACCGGCCACTGCCAACCGGTCGCGTTACGGTTGAAGAAGCGTGGATTTTTGCCTCTCTTATTTTCCTGACGGGTATCTCAATACTTTACATCAGCACTAACGTTTTAACCGTTCTGCTTTCGCTCGTGTCCATGCTATTGTATAGTTTTGTTTACACGCCGTTAAAGCGCGTAGGTGCAATAGCTGTGTTTGTCGGGGCCATTCCGGGTGCGCTTCCGCCCTTGCTGGGGTGGACGGCGGTTCGCGGTGAGATTACTTACGAAGCGCTTATCATCTTCGGCATACAGTTTATCTGGCAGTTTCCCCACTTCTGGGCTATTGCCTGGCTAGCCGATGAAGATTACAAAAAGGCAGGATTTAAATTATTGCCTTTTGGCGGTAAAAAAGATTTTAACACTGCCGTTCAGATTATGATATATACCCTGTTCTTATTGCCACTGGGCTTATTACCGGCCAAGTTTGGAATAACGGGAATAGATTCGGCCATTGTGGCTACGGTATGCGGGGTATTATTCCTGGCGCAGACTTTTTCGTTGATGAAAGACGGCAGCCGGAAAAGTGCGCTTCGCATCATGTTTGGCTCTTTCCTGTATCTACCTATTGTTCAGATAGCTTTTGTGTTGGATAAGATTTAAAACGGAACGATCGATATGGAAATCAAGGAATTGAAAATAGTAGAAGAGGCGAAAAAGCCGCTTTCCATGAATCCGAAAAAGTTTGCTTTATGGTTGTTCATGGTTAGTGTGATGATGCTTTTTGGTGCATGGACAAGCGCCTACCTGGTAAAACGTGCCGATGCGGGTTGGGCGGAAATTGTTTTGCCCGAACGTTTTTTGATAAACACCATAATTATTGTTGCAAGCAGCATCAGCCTGATTATAGCTTACCGGGCTGCGAAAAAAGATAATCTGAGTCGCGTTAAAACCGGATTGATTTTAACATTTGTGCTTGGTGTGGCTTTTGTGGCAGGGCAGATTCTGGGCTATGGTGATCTGATTCGGCTGAATGAATATTTTACCGGAGGAGCTGTCTCACATAGTTTCATCTATGTACTAACCGGTGTGCATGGTCTTCATATGATAAGCGGCATTATTTTTCTGGGTTTGGTGCTGGCTGATGCTTTTCGATACCGGATTCATTCGAAAAATATGCTCCGACTGGAAATGTGCAGCACGTACTGGCATTTTTTGGGCGGACTTTGGTTATATTTGTTCGTTTTTCTGAAACTCTATCCTTAAACTTGCAAACGGAATTTTGCACATGGCCAATCCTGCACAAGTAACTGTTCCTGCACCCGGACGCAGCGTCTGGGACGGAGGGGTATCTCCCATGAATGCCAGCTATGGAAAACTGATGATGTGGTTTTTCCTGCTGTCGGATGCATTTACATTTTCTGCGCTATTGATAACCTACGGGTTGGTGCGTTCAGCGCATCCGGCGTATGAGGGAGATGTGGATAAGTTTGTATTTTCTCAAGAATACTGGCCCATACCCGAAAAGGTTTTTGATGCAGTGCCTTTCTTCCACGGCTGGGAAGCTCCATTGGTGTTTGTTGGCTTAATGACTTTCATCCTCATCATGAGTTCGGTAACCATGGTTCTTGCCGTTGAAGCCGGCCATCGGATGGACCGAAAAGCTGTGGAGAAATGGATGTTGTGGACTATACTGGGTGGTATAACCTTCCTGAGTTGTCAGGCCTGGGAATGGACACATTTTATTATCGGTACGGATGCCGGGAGCACGTTGCCGGATGGCACAAAAATTTTCGGTGCGAATCTGAGGATTAACCAATATGGACCTCCCGACTTTGCAGCTTTCTTTTTCTTCATCACCGGATTTCACGGCTTCCACGTGTTTAGCGGTGTGTTACTCAACTTTTTAGTGTATTATAACACAGTTACCGGAGTGTATGACCGCCGCGGACATTACGAAATGGTGGAGAAGGTAGGTTTGTACTGGCACTTCGTGGATCTGGTGTGGGTATTTGTGTTTACTTTCTTTTATCTCGTTTAATTGGGTATCATATGGCTTATACTGAAGAAACACCGCAGATTAAAGTACTTCCTCCGGATACGGCCAAGATTAAAAAACTCTGGCGTGTAGCCGGCATCCTGGCGTTGGTAACCATAGCCGAGTTTGCTGTTGCATTTAATATACCACACGAATACAAAGATTTACGCATCTGGACATTCATATTGATGACCATCGTGAAGGCCGGATATATTGTTGGTGAATTTATGCACCTGCGCTACGAAGTAAAGGTATTGTTCTGGTCAATTCTCATCCCTATGATTTTCGTGGTGTGGATGCTGGTGGCGTTTGTGTATGAGGGAATTTCCATTTTTGAACTTCGTCAGTGGTAAATTTGAAACACTTACATACAAGGCTTAAGCACGGCTTAAGCCTTTTTTATTTTTCATGCGTAGTCGATTAACAAAATGGATTGTGCTTACGGCCGGGTTGTTCGTTCCGGTTGCAGTAATGTTGTTTTTAAAAATTTTTGGAAAAAATGAGTTTGAAGTAAAACCATTCTATCAGGATACTCTTCCTGTAAGGCCATCGTACTGTCCGGACAATGCTAAGGTTCCCTATACCTTGCCTGCGTCAATGCTGGCAAGATTGAATTCAACGGGTAGCAGTTCCCTGGTTCTGTGCTGGTTCAGTAAACCGGATATCGTAGTTTTGCAGCGCATACGCAACTTGTTTTCGGAAGAGGAGCTGGCTATGGTGGCTGCGGTAGCAGATTTGCAAAACGATGATTTATTGAAAACTTCTCTTCATATTCCGTCCGACAGTATTTCTTTTTACAATTCCTGTTACTTGTTTTTACCGGAACAAAAAAGCGCAGTTCTTGTTGACAAGACAGGCCGCATACGCGGGTATTACCATACTACACGTGATGAAATAGACCGGTTATTAATGGAGGTTTCAATTATTTTAAAAAAGTATTAGTCGTTATGGAAAAGGAAATAACATACCGCCGTCTGGTGGTAATCGTATCGGTGGCAATTCCAATAGTTGTAGCTCTTCTTTTCAGGGTTAAAATTGAAGGGTATGACTTTTCATTCCTGCCCGGCATTTATGCAACCATTAATGGTATTACGGCTGTTTTACTGCTGGCAGCGCTATGGTTTATTAAACAGGGCAATCGCGTTGTTCATGAACGGTTAATGAAACTCTGCATGGTGCTTTCCGCTGCTTTTCTGGTGATGTATGTACTTTATCACATGACCAGCGATTCTACTCCGTATGGTGGTGGCGGATTGATTCGCTACATTTATTATTTTATTCTGGTCAGCCATATTCTGCTTTCGCTTGTTGTAGTTCCGCTGGTTTTGTTTTCATTTTTATATGCCATTACCGGACAGTTTGCCCGTCATAAAAAGATAGTGCGCTTTGCCTATCCGGTATGGTTGTATGTAGCTGTAACCGGTGTGGTGGTATATTTAATGATTAGCCCGTATTACGTATGAGGCGCTTTTTTCCGGTACTCTTCTTTAGTATTGCCTTAACGGGTGACCTGTTAGCCCAATGTGCCATGTGCCGCAGTACCTTGGAAAATAATGTAAGTCAGGGTGAACCGGGTATTGCGGCAGGCATTAATACCGGCATCTTATATCTGTTGGCTTTTCCGTATCTGGCCGCTTTGGTTATCGGATATTTCTGGTATCGAAACAGCCGGAAAACCCAAATAAATTCAGTTTAGCTTATCTGCGAATAGGTTAGCTGATGACTCCCGAACCGATTAATTCTTCTTCCTCATACCAAACAGCAAACTGACCGGGTGTGATGGCCTTTTGCGGCCGGTCGAAAATCAGATAAAGTCCTTTTTCGCGTTTGTAAAGTGTGCAGCCTTCCTGGGCCTGGCGGTATCGTATTCGTACACCGTAGCGAACCGATTCACCAGCATTTAACTTTTTATCGGGTCGGAGCCAGTGCTCATCCTGAGCAGGTATAAATAATCCCTTGCGGTATAATCCGGGGTGGTCGTCCCCCATACCCAGATATAGAATGTTCTCGCGGGTATCTGTTCCGATAACAAATAAGGGTTTCGGAAAACCACCGAGATTCAGGCCTTTGCGCTGACCGATGGTAAAATAGTGGGCTCCCCGGTGTTCGCCAATTACCTTTCCCAAGGTGGGTTCGTAATGGTAAGGCTCCGTAATTTTTTCAAAATCGTCCGAATGATTGGCAAACACGGGGGCATCATCGGGAATAAGTATGGCCTTTCCTTTACGCGGTGCCAGTCGTTGTTGCAAAAATTCAGGCAGGTGTACTTTACCTACAAAGCATAAACCCTGTGAATCCTTTTTATTTGCAGTGGTCAGGCCAGCTTTGCGTGCCAATGCCCGTACCTCAGGTTTGCGCAATTCGCCAACAGGGAAGAGGGCTTTTTCAAGCTGCTCCTGCGTAAGCTGACATAAAAAATAGCTTTGGTCTTTGTTGGCGTCTTTACCGGCAAGCAGTCGGTATATTTTCTTGTCGTTAACCAGGGTTTCTTCTTTCCGCGCGTAATGACCTGTGGCCACATAATCAGCACCCAGTCGCAGGGCTGCTTTAAGAAAAATGTCAAACTTAATTTCACGGTTGCATAACACATCCGGATTAGGTGTACGGCCGGCCTGATATTCGGCAAACATGTAATCAACAATGCGCTCTTTGTACTCTTTACTCAGGTCAATGGCCTGGAACGGAATACCGAGTTGCTGAGCGACAATCATGGCATCGTTGCTGTCATCCAGCCATGGGCATTCTTTGCTGATGGTTACGGAATCATCGTGCCAGTTTTTCATAAACATGCCGATAACCTCATAGCCCTGTTCTTTTAGCAGCAGTGCTGCCACGCTGGAGTCAACTCCGCCTGAAAGTCCGACAACCACGCGCCTTTTCATTGTCTCATTTCTGTTTGTTCGCTTAAAAGTTTATTGACAATTTCATTAAACTGTTCCACCCATTCATCGAAATGTTTACCTGTGCCGGGACCTGAGAATCCCGTGTGGATGTGTTTCACCTTTCCGTCTTTTCCGATTAAAATGGTGGTGGGAAAAGCAATTACATCATTCAATGCGGGCAATGTTTGTGCTGCCTTCGCCTTGTCACTTACCCCGGCAATCAGAATCGGGTACGCGACGTTAAGCTTTTGCTTAAGGATTTTTACCCTGCGGGCGGCGTATTCAAAATCATCTTTTTGCTCATAAGCCAGACCGATGATTTCAACACCGCGATGCCTGTTGCCCGGATACCACTTGGCCAGAAATGCCGTCTCATCCACACAATTAGGACACCACGTTCCGAGAAGTTGCACAATAACTACTTTATTTCGAAACATTTCATCCTGGAGGGATACGGGTTTACCTGATACATCAGGGAAAGTAAATTCCAGCTTTTCATAGCCCTCTCTAAGATAGGTAAGGGATTCTGCAGGAGGAAGCTTGGCTTTTTCATTTCTTACACCCCGCCACGGACGATTTCGGCTGCGGCCCAGCCAGTGTGTTCCGGTAATTGAATCGCCTTTTAAGGTGGCGTTGAAAAGGTACACATGGTTGCCATCAAGTGCACTGAGCCACAGCGTATCCCTGACAATATTCCCTTCAAGATACCTGTAATCTCCATAGGGAGTTAAAAACGTGCCTTCAGCGTAATTTCCTTTTTGGCGGACAATAAAAACCGCAGGAACGGTGTTATCAGGGTTAATAAATTCTACCGCATACGTGCCGGTGAAATCCGGATGTATATGTGTGTTTGTATCAGAGGTTATGAAACGAAAAGATTGGCCGTGAATAGCCTGAAAGGGTATGCGATAATTATCCGCATAATGAATTGTAAAATATCCTCTGAGTGCTTCTTTGCTGCAGGCAGCTCTGAATGATGCATCGAACACAGGGAAGTATATATTTACTGAATCACCGGAAAAAGTCAGGCTGTCTAATCTTATTCGCTCGGAAGCATTATGAAGGGTAAATGCATACTTATCTTTTTCCCTTGATATATCGAAAACAAACGGAAGTTCCCTGTTTTGAATGAATAACGTGCCGCGCCAGATACCTGTTGACAGTTTCGGGTCTTCAGGCCGGCATGACACCATGATGAGGAGAAGATAAAAAAGAATTCGCTTCATGGCAGCTGCAAAGCTACCACAACGTACGGGTAAGCGAAAATGTTCAGATTATTCAGTGGAAGACCGGCCGGATTTCCTTTGATTGTGACTTTGTGCCAGCGACCGGATAGGCTTTAAAAGCTCCGGCATGCTCAAACCATCGAACCAGCCGGTCATCAGTAAGGTAATGAAAACCAAGGCTGAGTAAACCAGGGTAAGAACGGTTAAACCTGCTGCTAACTTTTCCATAGTTCCTCCTTTCTTTAACCATGAAAACTTTAACACCAGATTCGCCCAATGATTTACAAAACCCGTGCCGTCAGGTTTTAAAGAAAAAATTGACAGAAGCTCTGTAAAAGTGTCCTTCTCCAAAGCCACTAAAACGAAAATTTGTCATTGGATTTACCTGATAAGCGGTTAAAATCTTCCCGGCACAAAGGTTGTAAATGCTTCAGGTGAAACAGGCGCCTGTTTGAAACAACAGTAAAACATACTAAACCTAAAAAAGAAAGGAGGGTTGATGTATGAAAAGCCTGGTAAAAACTAACGGTTCGCTGTTTCCTTCCATTCCTTCGCTGTTCGATGATTTCTGGATGAGGGACCTGTTCGACTGGTCATTGGGTAACTGGCGCATGGCCGGTTCCACGCTGCCAGCTGTAAACATCATTGAAACCAATGATGATTTCCAGATTGAAGTGGCAGCTCCCGGAATGAAGCGGGACGACTTTAAAGTTGAACTGGATAACAACACACTCATCATTTCATCGGAGCGCGAAGAGAAATCGGAAGAAAAAGACAAAGCCGGCAATTACACCCGCAGGGAGTTCAGCTATCAGTCGTTCCAGCGCAGCTTTGCCCTGCCTGAGAACATGGTAGATGGCGAAAAGATATCCGCAAAATACAAGGACGGCATTCTGTACATTACCGTTCCGAAGCGTGAAGAAGCCAAGCTGAAACCTGCGCGTCAGATTGCCGTAGCATAATGCTGTTCAAACAGCAAAGTGCCTGCCTTTCCGAAGGCAGGCATTTTTATTTTTCCTTGTAAGGAAGTTTACTGGGATTTCCTGACCCGTAAACTCATCAGGTATTTTTTGGGTGTTATGCCAAACTTCTTTTTAAAGGCGGCTATAAAATGACTGGGATTGGAATATCCGATTTGATAGGCTACTTCATTGACGTGCAGGGTACCTTTATCAAGCAGGAGGCGCGCATAATCCAGTTTGTGACTTAACAGATAACCGTACACGGTAGCTCCGTAAATTTCCTTGAATCCGGTTTTAAGTTGATACTCATTCAATCCGCAGTGCCTTGCCAGTTGCCGCAGCGAAGGTGGATTGTCCATGTGCTGAAGCAGATAATCTTTGGCTGTTTTGATTTTACGAACAACTTCTTCGTCCTTTAAAAAGGGACATGCTTCCGTGTCGGGCGTTTTGGTTGAAAAATACAGACTGAGGATTTCCAGCATCTTACCTCGCGAAAACAACGACATGGCATGCTCGCTCAGTTGCACGCTGAACAACTGATTCAGCACCATCTGCAACATGGGCGCTGTTACCTTCTCTTCATAGTACTTCCGGTTCACGTTTTCCGGCTTTAAAAAGGGTAGCGGCTCGTGGATGAATAATTCGTGCAGGTAATCCAACTCCATAGAAAGCCAAACCAGCCTGGTTTTATCGTTGCAACCCAACTCAAACTGAACATCTGCTTCCGGATTATAAATCAGGTAATGACTTTGTCCGGCCAGTTCGCGCGCATAATGGGCACTAAAGCGTAGCACCACAGTAGCATCGAGATTGAAAAGAAAGTGCACTTTTCTGCGGCCAAAAATACAGGGGATACTGCCTTCGGCGGCCGCAAGGATAAGGTAACTGAAACGGGCTTTGGGTTCCTCCAGGTAATTTATCCACTTACGGGTATTTTTTACGGACTCTGCAAGCTCTTCCAACATGGACAGGTTATTAAAAATGCCAAATTAGATTTGAATTTTTTGCAAAAATACCGCTTTATGAAAAAAATATACCTCTACTTACTTTGCCTGAAGATGATTTTAATCAGGTGTTATTAATTCTACTTTGATGGGTATTTTTAAAGGAAATCGCAGCTCACTTTTGCGGCCGGTAACCGCGAAGTATGAGATTTTTTCCCTGGTTTTATCTGATTCTTTTTACTGCCTATGGCCAGCAAACCGATTCGTTAAAAAGCACCGAACTGGAAGAGGTGGTTATCACTGGTCAGTTTGAGCCGCAGTCGGCCCGCAGGTCGGTATATCAGGTGCGAACCATACCGATGGAACAATTTGCTCAGCGCGGTGCCACCCGCCTGCAGGACGTTCTTAATACACAGCTTAATATCCGGTTCAGTCAGGACCTGGCTTTAGGTGGTTCCAACCTTTCTTTACAGGGTTTATCCGGTCAGAATGTTAAAGTATTGATTGACGGTATGCCGATGGTAGGCCGGCAGGGAACATCCAACGAAATCAACATCAATCAAATCAATATTCAATCAATTGAGCGCATTGAAATCATCGAAGGTCCCATGTCAGTAGTGTATGGAGCCGATGCGCTGGCGGGGGTTATTAACATCGTTACCCGTAAGACTGAGGAAAACCGGCTGGAACTCACTACTAAAATCCATGAAGAATCGGCAGGCAGTGAATACGGTTGGAATGAAGGCTTGCACATGCAGCAACTTGGTGTCGGCTATGCAAAAAAACGTTTTCATATCCGCGGCGATTTTACGCATAATGATTTTAAGGGTTGGAAGGGTGATGCCACAGGCAGGGAAATGCGGTGGCATCCGAAACGGCAATACTTAGGCAGTGTTATTACCGGCTACCGCAATGGTCAGCAGTCGGTGCATTACCGGGCCGACGTTCTGTTTGAAGATATTTACAATCCGGGACAGTTTCAGGGCGGTGAGGCGCTGGACCAGAATTATTATACAACGCGACTGATGCAGCAAGTCCAGGGCAACTGGACTGCCGGTGAAAAATGGTTGTTTAATTCGGCTGTTGCCCATACAGCTTTCGAACGGCAGACACAGTCTGTAGTGGTAAACGAAACTACAGGTGCGCGGACGCTTTCTTTGGGCGAGGGGCATCAGGATGTAACGCGGTTTAACGGAGTAACCTGGCGGTCCACCGGTACTTATAAAATCCATAATCGGCTTTCCTTACAACCCGGTGTAGATATTAACCTGGAGTCGGGAAGCGGGGGGCGCATAAAGGAAGGGGTGCAGCGCCTGTCCGATTATGCCGTGTTTTTATCAGCCGAATGGAAAGCCACACCCAGATTATCGTTGCGGCCCGGCATACGAACTATGTACAACTCGGTATATGCTGCACCTCCGATTATTCCATCGGTTAATGCAAAAATTGAGTTGAATGAAAAGTCGGATGTGCGGCTGGCCTATGGCCGGGGATTTCGGGCGCCTTCTATCCGCGAATTGTATTTCGATTTCTTCGATGCCAGTCATGCCATTGAAGGAAACACAGACCTTAAACCTGAGCTCTCGCACAGCTACAACGCCTCGTGGAACTATCGTTCGATGTTTTTAAACCGGTATCGGGCTACCACCTCAGCGAGTGCCTTCTATAATGATGTATCGAACATGATTGGCTATGGCCAAAAGCCCGGAAACAGCCTGGTTACTACCTATCTTAATATTGACCGGTTTAAAACGACAGGTTTTACTGTAAATCAGGCGATTTACGCGGGCATCCTGGAGTACAATGTGGGTGCAGGCATAACCGGAAGATACAACCAACTTCGTGAAGATTATGCCAGCGTACCTGAGTTTGTATGGTCGCCTGAGGTCAACGGTTCGGTTGTTTTCAACAGTAAGAATAAGAAATTCAATGCATCGGTATATTATAAGTTTACCGGCAAAACACCGTATTACCAGTTAATAAATGACGGAAGCGGCAATCAGATTCCAAAACTTGCTGAGCTAGACTCATTTCACTGGGCCGATGTTACCGTGAGTCACCGGTTAGGAAGACACTTTATCCTGGCTGGTGGCGTTCGAAATTTGTTTGACGTAGTTGCAATTAACAACACCGGTGTAGGTGGCGGAGCGCACAGTTCGGCCGGCCCCAGGCCAATAGGAAACGGAAGGTCTTACTTTTTTAATCTTACCTATTCTTTAAACCAATAAACCAATTAACCATGATGAATAAACTGATTATTAGCATTTGTGTTGTGGGATGTTCCCTGTTGTTCCTTACAGGATGTAAGGAGGATGTTTCGCTTCCGGATAATCTGGTTCAGTTTGAATCCGATACCATAGGTATCAGTGAAGATGAAAACGATGTACCTATAACCATTACCTTGTCGCGGGCGGTTTCGACAGAGTCTGTGCTGACGATACAGTTGCAAACAGATGGTGTAACCTACGGCACGGATTTTACAACTAATCCGCCTGCTTCCGACGGAGTACTTACACTTACTGTTCCGGCCAATTCAGCCAATGCACAGTTTACAATAACTAAAAGTTCAGGTGTATTACTTGACGGAGACGAGACAATAACTTTTAGCATTACCAATGCACCTTCACCATTAGTAATCGGTCCGCGTGCACAACTGACCGTTTCGTTTTCTGAAATTATTGCTTCTTCGGGTAGTATGGAAATTAACGGTGGAGGACCTACCTACCCCAACCGTGTATTCATTGATTTGAGTGCCAACCGGCAAACTGCGGTGCAACGCACTACCTGGGACCTGGCGTTTTACACCGGAAGTGATTTTAAAGTTCTGCTCAACTCATCCAACGGCATGATGGCCCGTGCATTGAACAAAACCGATTTGAATGCCGTTACGGCTTCTGACACCGTTGGATGGGGCCGCCAGCTTTCGTTATCGGCTGTCTTTTCCGCCCTCGTTAATCCCACACCCGAATGGGTTGCCCAGTCAATTAACTGGATTGACAATCCTTCCAATCCACTTGGCGATCCGGCAATCGATCCTATATCGGCAACCGCATCCGAAAACAAGGTGTATATTGTTAACCGCGGTACCGGCCCGGGATCTACGCCTCCGGCACTTGGCTGGAAAAAGATACGTATTCTGCGCAACGGAGGCGGGTACACCCTTCAGTTTGCTGATATTGCGGCAACTACTTTCACGGAAGTTCAGATTAGCAAGAATACGCAGTTTGGATTTATCTATGTAAGTCTTTCAAACGGTGCGGTGGTTAACGTTGAGCCGCCTATACAGCGCTGGGATATTGCCTGGAACGGATTTACCGGTACTACTCCGTTTAATTCTACCAATCTGGGTACAATAACTGTTCCGTATTATTATCAGGATATGATTATTCAGAATTTAACCGGAGTGGAAACGGCTCAGGTGCTTACCAGCACGGTTACCTACGAGGCATTTGCTGAAGCGAATCTTGCCTCGGTTGATTTTACGAATCAAAATCAAATTCGGATCGGATCGAACTGGCGAACAACTTTTGGAGGTGCTTCGGTTCGTACCGATCGCTTCTATGTGATTAAAGACCAAGCAGGAAATTATTATAAGCTTCGGTTTACGGCGCTCACCACCGATGGCCAGCGCGGAAGACCAAGGTTTGAGTTCGCATTGGTGAAGAGAGGAAGTTAAGTAGTATGTTGTTAGCAAAAAAGCCGGAGTTATGCTCCGGCTTTTTTTATTTAAGGGTTGCAGATATTCGACCCTTTGAGGGTCGGTTTACAAATGTTTATGGAGCCACAAATGTTCAATCCCTTCGGGATGGTTCAGGCAGCAGGATCTGAAGGACTCCAAATATTTACAGGATTATGGTTGTTAAGATTTTCCGACCCGGAAAAGGTTGTATGTTCAATGCTTAGAGCATCGGAGGTTATCCGGAATTTCGGCCGGGGAATTCGATATACTTCACATGAAGAATGACTGGGACGTTCGACCCTTTGAGGGTCGGTTTATAAATGTTTATGGAGCTACAAAATGTTTAATACTTTCGGGTTGGTTCAAGGGATGGAATCCGAAGGATTCCAATAAGTATAGGCTTAAGGGTTTAAATTATCCGACCCTGAAAGGGTGGCATGTCCGGACTGAGTTTGTGTTTTCCTAAATGGAAAACAGGTAATCTGTTTACTAAAGATTTTGAAATTATTGCTGGGCAATTTCAAACAGGATCAACGCTACAACGGGTAACAGAAATCCGGCACCTACAAACCATTTGCCGCGTCCGCCCAAACCGTTTTTTCCTTTAAGAATGAACAATCCGGTGATGCTTATCAGGATGAGCATCACGCCAAAAATATCAGCCACCCATTTCCAGCCTTTCAGGCTGTTGCGATGCAGTACGTTGGCATGGTAAAATATTGGTCTGCGGGAAATTTTTTCATATAAACCTGTGCCGTCATGAAGATCAATTAGCAACGAGGCGTTGTCGTAATAAATTTTTACTTTGCCTGGTGAGGGAATATCATACACCTTATATTGTTTTTCGTTAACCAGTTTACTCCATGCGGTAATTTGCTGAGGTGTGATTTCAGCCGGAGGAACCCGGATTTCTTTTTTAACTATGATGAAATCCGGATTCCAGTCGTCAATGTGATTGAGTGCGATGCCTGATAAACAATAAATAATTATCAGGGCCGATAAAAAATACCCTACATCGCGGTGGGTAACGATGTTCAATTTGCGCAGTTTCCGGCTGAACTCTTTATTCATTGTGCCAGGGCAACTTCGTTTTGTTGGATTTTGTGTGCGAATTCTGTAGCTATATTAATCACCCAGTGTTCCACTACCGGATCGGGGAGGATGGAGTCCGGGATGTAGCTTATTCGCGCTTTATTCTTTCCGGTTTTGTTGATGCCGTCACCAATAATTTTCACCTGGAACATTTCATCGTGCGCTACCAGTACGGGTATTACAAGGGCTTGTTTCTTCAGCTTTAAAACCCGGTTGATGGCCACTGTTGTGGAATCGGGATTATAACGGGCTACATGTCCGCACCATCCGTACGAGTAGGCATCAATACCTGCGTTTTCTTTTACATAGCTGCCAACCGCGTGCATCAGGTTGGTCCATTCCTTCATATAGGTTTCGTCACCGTATGCAATGAGCACCAAACCTTCTTCCGAAGGATTTTTAGAAAGAGCTTTTGCTCTGCGCAGAATATTTTTTTTCAGTACATCGGTAAAGTCGAGTAACGGTGTAATGTGTATCTGTGCCTTGGGTGTATAGCGTTCGATTTTTTCAATTTTTAATGTTTCCAGTGATTGCGGATCTTCTTTCTGACCAATAATGGTAGGGATATCATCAAAGGAATGCGAACTCACGGTAAGGAAAATCGGAACGATGATTACATCGGTATAACCTTCGGCATCAAAAGCCTTTAACTGCGTAGCAATGGAGGGCTCGGTATATTCCATGTACGCTGTCCGGGTTCCCTGGATGAGTCCGGTGTTGAGTAAACTGTCTTTCACGGCTGTTTCCAGGTCGAGTAAAGCCTGGCGCCAGGTAGGTGAGTGTGAGCCATGGTTTACCAGCAATACGCCGGTTTTTTTCGATTTGGCTGCATGCTGACTCCGGCTTTCGGTGTTACATGATGTGGGGATAAGCAGCGCTGTCAGCACAACTGCTGCAACGAATAAAAAGTGTCGGGGTGTGTTCATGATGCTTTGCTTTTTCGGGCAAAAAAAGGACTGGAAAGGGTAAAAATCAATATTTATTTAGATTAATTCTAAATAGTTTGAAAATCAGCAACTTATTGATGATAAAAGAGGGTATGGATTGGGTCTGTCTTATTTGAAGAGCTGGCTGGATTTAAATTTCTCTTTTACATATGCCTTAAAGTCGGCCGGCCCCACGATTTTGATTTCATCGGCAAGACCCATTACAAAACGGCCCACGCCTTTGTAATTAAGCACCGGACCATGAAAAACATATCGGATACCTTCTTCATCTTCTTCTTTTTCCAGATAGGGCACCGAAAGGGGAAACTCTTCGCGCATCAGCACATAGGCACGCAGACTTAACCGAAGGGTAACCCAGGTTTCCTTACGTCCCGTTATTCCAAATATATCGGTGCTGCGACCCTGATGCAGTTTTTCGAATTTGAAAGGTTTATCGAGCATCACCACATCGCCAATGCGCTCTAACTTAAAATATTTACATTGTTTGTCTTTTGTATCCAGCGCCAAAACCGACTGAAATCCTTCGCCAAACTGGAAAGGTTCTACCAGCCGGTCGGTTATTTCCTGGCTGTTGGCTGAATGATAGCTTTTCAAAATAACCTGGCGCTTGTTTTCCTTCGCTTCAGATAATGTGCGGAACATTTTTGCCACGCGCAGTTTGAGGAACTGTTCGGGTAAATCTTTGGCTTCGGAGTGAAGTGCCAGCTTTTTCAGCAAACTGCCTTTTAACGGATGACCCGCAGCAGCACTTTGAATTAATTGCCGCAGAATACTGACTTCTTCCAATGTAAAGCGGTCCTCCGGATTTTCGCCCTCTTCGCGGTGAATAAAGTAACGTCCGTGAAAGTCCTGGTCGATGGAGAAGCCCAGTTCTTCCAGCAATTTAAAGTAGCGGTACACTGTACGCGGTGAAGCTTCAATCTGGCGGGCCAGTTGCTCAATGGTTCGTCCGCCTGCCTTCAGCAGGCCGATGAGCTGGAATACACGAAGGATTTTTTGCTGGGCAATCATGGGCACAAGCTACACAAACCGACACAGGCTGTCAAAAACCTGGCCCACTTTTGTGTACCATAGTGTTTTCTGGACAAGTCTTGCGGCAGGGTAATTTTGCCCTGCCCCTGACTTTTGATGAAACCTGACCATTCTTCATAAAAATCCTTGCCTGTAAAGTATTTTACGGTCTTATTCGAAAAAATATTTCCGGATTATGCTTCGGATTATTCTGCTTACCTGCGTGGCTGCATGTGCAACTGCGCAGTCATACGATTTACTTATCCGAAACGGTAAGATTATTGACGGCACCGGCAATAACTGGTATTATGCTGATGTAGCCATAAAAGAGGGCCGGATTGCCCGGGTGGGCAAGCTGCAAAATGCAACAGCTACACGCGTAATTGATGCATCGGGATTAGTTGTTTGTCCGGGGTTTATTGACGTGCATACGCATATTGAAGGCAATGTGCTTGAGGTGCCAACGGCCGGAAATTTTATTTTAGATGGTGTTACTTCGGTGGTTACGGGCAACTGCGGTTCTTCGGCTGTTGATATTGAAAAATTCTGGAAGCAGCTTGACAGCGTCCGTGTTTCACTTAATGTGGCTACACTTATTGGCCACAACAGTGTGCGGCGTGCTATCATGGGTGATGAGCAGCGCGATCCTGCACCACAAGAATTAGAGCGTATGAAGGAACTGGTTGAACAGGGCATGAAGGCCGGCGCTGTGGGCCTGGCCACCGGTTTGATTTATGTGCCCGGTACTTATGCAAAAACCGATGAAATTGTGGCACTTGCTCAGGTGGCTGCGCGTTACAACGGTGTGTATGCGTCTCACATACGCGATGAAGGCGATAAAGTTTTGGATGCCATAGATGAAGCCATACAGATTGGCCGGCTGGCCGGATTGCCGGTGCAGATATCCCACTTTAAAGTTACTTATAGACCCAACTGGGGTCGCTCGGTACAAACGCTGGCCAAAGTGGAGGAAGCCCGGAAGCAGGGTGTTGATGTTACCATCGATCAATACCCGTACATTGCCAGCAGTACCACCTTGGGTACCACAATGCCCAGCTGGGCTTTTGGCGGAGGTCGTGATTCGCTGTTGTGGCGGCTAAATGACCGTAAAACACGGCAGCGTATCCTTGATGAAATGATTGACATGCTTCACCAAAAACAGATTAAAAACTACAGCTATGCTGTAGTGGCACGTTATGCACCCGACAGTACCTATAACGGCAAAAGCATCAGCGAAATAAACCGTTTGAAGGGGCGAAAGCCCAAAGCACGCTATGAAGCCGAAACCATTTTGGAAATAGTAGCTTCAACCGATCGGGTGCAAATGGTTTATTTTAGCATGAATGAAGAAGATTTGCGAAGAATTGCGCAATATCCCTTCAATATGTTTGCCTCTGATGCCGGTATCAATAAATACGGTGCCGGCATGCCGCATCCCAGAGCGTATGGAACCAATGCCCGTGTGCTGGGAACCTATGTACGCGACCTGAAGATTATTCGTCTGGAAGAAGCCATCCGCAGAATGACATCGCTGCCTGCATTGCGGTTTGGTTTTGCTGATCGCGGATTGATTCGTGAAGGCATGGCTGCCGATATTGTCATTTTTGATGAGCATACGGTAGGTGACCGCGCTACTTTTGATAGGCCGCATGCCTACTCATCGGGCTTTGCCTATGTAATTGTAAATGGAGTGATTACGGCAGAAAACGGAAAACACACGGGTGCAAGAAACGGAGTGAAACTAAAACTTCAATCAGGCATGTGAATCACTTACAGGAAGATAAACATGAAAGGTTGCGCCTTCGTCCGGTTTACTGTCAACTTCCAGATATCCTCCCAAAGCTTCTACCTGGGTTTTAACCATAAACAACCCGAGACCTTTTCCTTCAACTTCGTTATGGAAGCGCTGGTAAGGTTGAAACAGCTTCTCTTTTACCGATGATGCATCAAATCCTGATCCGTTATCGCTGACTATTATCTGGCAATAACCGTTTTCTTTTTTTGTTTCAACGTTAATCTTTAGTGTTCGCCTAGCCGAACGGTATTTTATTGAATTGCTGATGAGGTTAAACATAATGCTTTCCAGATAGGCGGGTACCGTTGAGCATTCGTTTACCTGAAGATTGGTTGTTAATTGCGCTCCCGCTTCATCCAGTTTATCCTGAAGCTGGGAGGTAACCTTTTGCAATAGTTCGCGGAACACAATCGGTCTGTGCGATTCGGGTGGTAGTGACTTAAGCCGAATGATATCCATTAAATCGGTAACGGTTTGTTCCAGCTCCTGAATGGAGAGTTCCAGCTTCTCGAGCTCTTCCGATTTTCCGTGTTTCAAGGTTACCAGACTGATTAGTCCGCGCATACGCGCGATGGGCGATTTGAGGTTGTGGGCTATGATGTAGTTAAATTGCTGCAATTGCTGATTTTCGCGGTCCAGTTCCCGGGTGCGGGCTTTTACTGTACTCTCGATTCCTTTGCGAAATGCTTTCGTAATCTCCATTACCCGTTGCCGCTGCCTGCGGATGGCCTGCCAGAGGTACACGCCACCCAGTACAGATATAAGGGCGATGCTGATGCTGATCAGGGTTATGATACGGCTTCGGTAACGCGACTGCTCCAGTTCCATATTTTTTCGCAACAATTCATTTTCGCGTTCAATTTTTTCGGTCTCAAATTTCAATCGCAATGCTGCGATATAATTAAGCTTATCTTCACTGAAAATGCTGTCAGTCAGTTCATCGTACTTACGATGGTATTTATAGGCATTTACAAAATCATTATCCGCTTCAAACGATTTGTA
>JANWWN010000029.1 GCA_025055435.1 Cyclobacteriaceae bacterium
GGCCGGCACTACGGACTGCACATCGATGGTTTTGAAGACCAGCGCATGGACCCTGAGCTGGCTACCGATGCTGCCTGTCGTTACCTGCGCGACCTGTACAACCTGTTCAACGATTGGGAACTTGCTCTTGCTGCGTACAATGCGGGTCCCGGTAACGTAAAGAAGGCCATACGCCGCTCGGGATATAAAAAAACCTTTTGGGAAATTTATCCTTATCTTCCTCGCGAAACACGTGCCTATGTTCCACAGTTTGTAGCCATGGTTTACACCATGAACCACCTGGCCGAGCATAATTTCCTGGAAACCGAGCGCGAAGTATTACCGCCTCACGACACTTTGCGCATTAGCCGGGCCGTACATTTTGAAACAATGGCACAACTTACCAACGGTTGCCTGGAAGATATACAGCGGCTCAATCCTTCCTTTGTACGAAATGTTATACCGGATACGCACCGAGCTTATACACTGCGCATTCCGCGTTATATGTCGGCATCACTCCTGGAAAACCGCTTCGCCATTCTCGACTCGGCCTCCAAAGCAGCCAAAACTTTTATACAATCGACTCCTCATTATGGCGCTTCAGGAACCACAGGCCGCGAACGCATCGTGCATTATGTGCACAGTGGAGAAACGCTCAGCACACTGGCACAACGCTACCAGGTACGCATAGCCGACATTCAGGAATGGAACGGATTGCGCGGCACAACCATCCGAACCGGACAACGCCTGCACATTTGGGTTACGCCTTCGCACCTGCCGGTGGTGGCTAAATCTACACCTCCGCCAAAGCAAACCCTGAGCGGTACAACGTATACCGTACAGGAAGGCGACACGCTGTGGTCTATTACACGCCGGTATGAGGGCCTGACTGTTGAACGGTTGCGCCAGCTCAATAAACTCGACACCAACAAAATTTACCCCGGTCAGGTGCTGGTTATTGCCGACTAACCGGTAATAAAATACTCTGTTACTTCCGCCCGGTTTACGGATTATGCCGTAAAATTGCAGTATGAAATACCATGCCCTTCCTTTACTCCTTCTTTCATTGGTAATCGCTTCCTGTTCGTCCAAGAAAATAAAATCCGAGTACCTGCCGTCGGCTTCGGGCAAACCGGGTGATGTGATTGTCATGATGGATTCCATCCGGTGGAAAGGCCCGCTTGGCGATGAATTACGCAAAACTTTTAAAGCCGAAGTACCCGGTTTACCCCGCGATGAACCCATGTTCAATCTTATTCATGTTCATCCGCGGTTAGGTAACACCCTGCTTACACAGATTCGCAACCTCGTTTTTGTTTTTACACTTGAGCCCGATTCGCCCGGCTCACGCATACTGAAGGAACAGTTTAACGAAGAAACGCTCAACCGAATCGCTACCGATACTTCCTTTTTCATTTTCACCGAGAAAGATGAGTTTGCCCGGGGGCAGGAAGTGATGTACCTGTTTGCCGCCAACGAGGAACTGCTCATCAAAAAACTGCGCGAAAACCGTCAGTACATCCAGAATTTCTTTAACGACCTGGAGAAAAATCGCATGGTTGAAAAAATTTTATCTACAACCACTACTAAAGGCATAACCGAAATGTTGAAAAGAGAATACGGCTTTGAACTGCGTGTACCATTCGGATACAAGACAGCTGATACGCAACCGGATTTTGTATGGCTGCGGCAGATCGATGCACAGGTGGATAAAGACGTATTCATTTCCTGGAAACCCTATGAAAGTGAATACCAGTTTTTACCCGACAGCATCATAGCGTGGCGCGATGAAATTACTCGCAGGTATATTTTCGAAGACCCCGAAAACCCGCTGAGTTTTCTGGTTACCGAAACCACCGTACCTTTTAAACCCGTTAAGGCACGACAAACCACCATCAACCAGCAGTTTGCCATGGAGTTACGCGGACTCTGGCGCACCAACACCCGCACCATGGGCGGACCCTTTATCAGTTATACAGTAGCCAGCCCGGAGACCGGTAAAATTTATTACCTGGAAGGTTTCTGTTACAGTCCGGGTAAAGACCAACGTGAAACGATTCGCGAACTTCAGGCCATACTCAGCACATTTCGCATCGTACCGAAATCCTGATGGCTTTCAACAACTAAAAAACCACCGGCAGTAATCCCGCGACTGCTATATTTGGTTCCATTTATCCCATCAATATGTCATTGAAAATCCGCAGAGAGGCCGCTTTACAATACCACATGCAGGGACAGCCCGGCAAAATTGAAGTTGTGCCAACCAAAATGCTCAGCTCACAGCTCGACCTCGCGCTGGCTTACTCGCCCGGCGTTGCCGAGCCCTGCAAGGAAATAGCAGCAAACAAGGATGAAGCCTACAAATACACCGCTAAAGGAAACCTGGTAGCAGTTATTTCAAACGGTACAGCCGTTCTGGGCCTGGGTAACATAGGAGCCGATGCCGCAAAACCGGTGATGGAAGGAAAAGGCGTGCTGTTTAAAAAATTTGCCGGCATCGATGTGTTCGATATAGAAATCAATGAAACCGATCCCGATAAATTCATCCACATTGTTCAGTCGCTCGAACCCACTTTTGGCGGCATCAACCTGGAAGATATCAAAGCACCCGAATGCTTCAAGATTGAAACCGCCTTACGGGAAAAAATGAACATTCCCGTAATGCACGATGACCAGCACGGAACAGCTATTATATCGGGCGCTGCGCTCATCAATGCCCTGGAATTGGTGGGAAAGAAAATCAGCGAAATTAAAATGGTGGTTAATGGAGCAGGTGCTGCCGCCATAAGCTGTACACGTCTCTATCTTCAGTTGGGTTTGAAAAAAGAAAACCTGATCATGTGCGACAGCAAAGGTGTAATTCATAAAGACCGCACCGACCTGGATGAAATTAAAGCTGAATTTGCTACCACGCAGAAAGTAAAAACCCTGCAGGAAGCCATGAAGGGTGCCGATGTTTTTCTGGGCCTGTCGAAGGCCGATGTCCTTACACCGGATGACATCCGCGCGATGGCACCCCGTCCCATCGTATTTGCACTGGCAAATCCCAATCCTGAAATTGATTACCATGCCGCCAAACAGTCGCGACCTGATTTAATTATGGCAACCGGTCGCAGCGACCACCCTAACCAGGTCAATAATGTGTTAGGTTTTCCCTACATATTCCGTGGAGCCCTGGATGTACGCGCCACCGAAATCAACGAAGAGATGAAGCTGGCAGCCGTGTATGCACTGGCTGCGCTGGCCAAAGAACCTGTACCCGATATTGTAGTGCGTGCCTATGGCGAAGAAAAACTGGCGTTCGGTCCGGATTATCTTATTCCCAAACCACTCGATCCGCGACTTATTACCACAGTGGCACCGGCTGTGGCCAAAGCTGCCATGGATTCCGGATTAGCCCGCCAGCCCATAGCTGATTGGGGCCTTTATCACCAGCAGTTGCTGCAACGCATCGGGCTCGATCAGAAGCTCATGTCGCGCATCATTGACCGCGCCAAGAAAAATCCAAAACGGGTAGTATTTGCCGAAGCACACCATCATAAAATACTCAAAGCTGCACAGGTGCTTCAGGACGAAGGAATTGCTCATCCGATATTACTGGGCAACCGCAACGAAATAGAAAAACTCATTGCCGAACATAACCTCGAGCTGAGCTGCCCGATCATTGATCCGGCGGAGGATGAAACCAAACTGGAACAATTTGCACGCCTGCTTCATCAGAAACGACAGCGCAAAGGACTTACCTATCGCGATTGCCTGCAACTTATGCGCGACCGGAATTATTACGGATCGATGATGGTTGAAACCGATGAAGCCGATGCATTGGTTAGCGGCCTCACCAAAGATTACCCCAAAACTATTTTACCCGCTTTACATTGTATTGGCATGGCACCGGGTGTAAGCCGCGTGGCCGGCATGTATATCATCATCAACAACAAAGGCACTTACTTTTTCTCCGACACAACCGTTAACCTTAACCCAACAGCCGAAGAACTGGTGGATATTATTGCCCTCACCGCACGGGGTGTTCGCTTCTTCGACATTGAACCCCGCATTGCGGTACTGTCTTACTCGAACTTTGGTTCCTCCAAGGGTGAAGTACCCGAAAAAACCAGCGCAGCAGTACGCATGGCCAAACAAAAGTTTCCGGGGCTGATTATTGATGGCGATATTCAGGCAAACGTTGCGCTGAACACAACCCTTCAGCGCGAAAACTTTCCGTTCAGCGCACTGGCCAACGACGGCGCCAACACACTCATCTTTCCTAATCTGGCAGCCGGCAACATCGCCTATAAATTACTGATGGAAATAGGCGGTGCCGAGGCCATCGGTCCTGTTTTACTGGGTATGAAAAAACCCGTGCACGTATTGCAACTGGGCAGCTCCATCCGTGAAATTGTGAACATGGCCGCCATTGCAGTGGTCGATGCACAACTGCACGGACAAGACAATCATTTGTAAACAAAATATTTTACCATTACTCGTTACATTTACAGCACAGGCTCCAAAATGTAACGTACATGATTGCCTTTCTAAAGGGACGACTGACTCATAAGGAACCAACCCATGTAATTGTAGAGGTACATGGCGTGGGATATCACGTGAACGTATCCCTTCAAACCTTTGGCAGCATTAAAGACCGCGAAGAAATTTTTTTACATACCTACCTGGCTGTCCGCGAAGACGCCCATGTTTTGTATGGTTTCGCTACCCCTGCCGAAAAAAATCTTTTTCTTCAGCTTATTACCGTTAACGGAGTGGGTCCGGGCACTGCACTGGTCATGCTTTCCTACCTGACGGTTGAAGAGCTTAGTCAGGCTATAGCCCGCGAAGATGCCGCGACTTTACAGCGTATAAAAGGTATCGGATCCAAAACGGCACAACGCGTCATCATTGATCTGAAAGACCGCATCCGCAGGGAGCTGGCATTGGAATCAGCCGATGCAATCAAACCCGAACACAATACTATACGGCAGGAAGCGTTAACTGCATTACTAACCTTGGGAATTCCCCGAAGTGCGGCAGAGAAAAGTGTGGACACGGTCCTGAAAAAATCAGGGAATACCATTACTTTGGAAGATTTGATTAAACAGGCGCTGAAAACGACCTGAGTAACTTTTAGCCTTGAACCTGAACCGCCTCACCACCGTCATCGGATTCTTGCTACCGTTATGTCTCTCCTTTGCGGAGTTACACGCGGCACCTTTTCAGCAGGTACAAGACACCACCAGGCAGTCTTACCGACCCTCGCGCCGGCCAACATTTAAACTACGCGACCGGTATGGCGACCCTTTCTCTAACCCAACTACCTCCTCACCACTTTTTCTGAAAGACCCTTCCAAAATCCAATATGATATTAGTGTTGACTCTACAGTAAACTACACGGTGTACGAACGCATCGGTAATCTGGACTTCCGGCCGGCAACACAACTTACGTTTGATGAATTCAATGCTTTTCATAACCGGCAAATGATGCGCAGCTACTGGCAGGGTCGCGCGCGCGTGCAGTCCGGCGAAAGTCCGGTAAGTAACCGCGGCTTTGCTCCGAAAATTTATATCAGCCCGGTACTGGACCGCATTTTTGGCGGTAGCTATGTGGAGCTCATTCCGCGCGGCTTTGTGACACTCGACTTCGGCGCTTCTTTTCAGCGCATCGACAACCCCAACATCCCCGTTCGCATGCAACGCAACGGCGGCTTTGAATTCGACCAGCAGATTAACATGAGTGTCATCGGAAAAGTAGGAGAAAAGCTGGCCGTGAGTGCAAACTTCGACAATAATAATTCATTCGATTTCCAGAACAACATGAAAATTGAATACACCGGCTTTAAGGAAGATATTCTTAAAAAACTGGAAATCGGCAATGTTAGTCTGCCGCTTAACAACACCCTCATTCAGGGTGCGCAGAACCTGTTTGGTGTAAAAGCCCAGTGGCAATTTGGCAAACTCTATGTTACCACCGTGGCATCCACACAACGCGGCAGGGTTTCCTCCATCGATATACCCGGCAGTAACCAGGGACAGGGCCGGCCCTTTGAAATCGTGGCATCCAACTACGATGAAAACCGACACTTCTTTCTGGCCCACTTTTTTCGCGACAACTACGAGCGCTGGTTGCAACACCCGCCTCAGATTTTCTCCGGCGTAAACATTACACGCGTTGAAGTGTATGTATTAAACCGAAGCAACGATACACAAACGTTGCGCAACGTAGTAGGCCTGATGGATTTGGGAGAAGGTAGCACGGTGTACAACGACAACGTACAAGGCCGTATCCCCGGTCCGGCATTCAACGGCGCCAACGACTTATCGCAGGTGCTCAGCCTGAATGCTCCCGCACGCCTGTCCGACCAGATTTCAAATTACCTCGAAAATGTACTCTACGGTCCGGGTGCGATGGTTAACGGCACCGACTTCGAACGCATTACCAGCGCACGTAAACTCAGTCCTACGGAATTCACCTTTCACCGCCAACTGGGTTATATAACTCTGGCCCGTAAACTTCAAAACGATGAAGCCCTTGCCGTTGCTTTCGAATACACCTACAATGGTCGCACCTACAAAGTTGGCGAGCTAACCGAAGACTACAACAGCCGACCGGATAACGAAGTCATCTTTCTGAAGATGTTGCGCCCGCGAAAAATTGCCATCCGCGACAGCCGCCAGCGCATCATTCCAACCTGGGACCTGATGATGAAAAACATATATACCCTGAATGTTACGCAGCTTTCGCGCGATGGATTTCAGTTACGCATTGTATATCGGGATGACCGCACCGGCATCGATAACCCCCAACTGCAGGAAGGTGTTAACGTGCGCAACCGCCAGCTTATTGAGGTATTCGGATTAGACCGCCTGAATCCGGTAAACGACCTGCAACGCGATGGTAACTTCGATTTTGTGGAGGGTCTTACCATCAACACCCAGTATGGCATGATTATCTTTCCGTTTGTCGAGCCCTTTAATACAGCTTTACGACAGGCCTTTGCCGGTGAACCGCAGGAAGAATTTCTTATTAATAAATATGTGTACGATACCCTGTATCGAACCACGAAAGCCGATGCCGAGCTGTTCGTTACCAAAAACAAATTTTTTCTGGTAGGACGCTATGTTGCCAATTCAGCCAAGGAAATACTCATACCCGGCTTTGGCGTAACACCGGGTTCGGTGCGTGTTTTTGCCGGAGGTACACCGTTGCTTGAAGGCTCCGACTATACTGTTGACTATACATTTGGCCGCGTAACCATCCTTAATGATGCCATCATCAACTCCGGTAAAAACATCAGTGTACAATACGAACAGGCCGATGCGTTTGCTTTTCAAACCCGTTCGCTGCTGGGTACCCGTTTTGATTATAAGCTGAGTGATGAGGTAAACTTTGGCTCCACGCTGCTGTACTACAACGAACGCCCCTGGATTACCCGTAACCTCATTGGCACGGAACCGGCCCGTAACCTTCAATATGGTTTTGACTTTAATGTGCGCAAAGAAAGCCGGCTGCTTACCAAACTGGTTGATGCCCTGCCGGGCATACAAACCAAGGAAAAATCGGCCTTTAACTGGAGTGGTGAATTTGCACAGCTGTTGCCGGGAACATCGGTTAAAGTAGAGGGAACCGGAACCGGATACATCGATGACTTCGAGAATACGGCAACACCGTTTTCTCTGCTTAACCCTGCCGCCTGGCGCCTGGCGGCTACCCCGCGAACGGCTGACAACCGGTTCGATCCCAGCCTGGGTGCACGCAACGACATCCGGGCCGGATTCAAGCGCGCCAAACTGGCGTGGTACATCGTGGATAACCAGTTTTACCGCGATGGCGGCCAGTTTAAACCACCCAACATTACCAGTGCCGACCTGCAAAATCATTACGTGCGTGCCGTTGGGCCGCAGGAAATTTTTCCGTTTCGCAACCTGACGCAGGGTAATTTTTTCGAAACCGTGCTCGATGTAGCCTATTACCCAACGGAACGCGGACCTTTTAATTACGATACCCAGAATATCAACCCGCTGACCGGTGACTTTACCGACCCGGCTAACCGATGGGCTGGCATAACCACAGCCATCCGCTCCGAAGTTGACTTCGATAAAGCCAACATTGAGTACGTTGAATTCTGGTTACTGGATCCTTTCATCAACTACACGGATAATGGCAAAATCATTGATGGAAAATTCAACGACTTCAATACAACCGGAGGAAAACTAATCTTTCACCTGGGGTCAATCAGCGAGGACATTATGCGCGATGGTCGTCACGGCTTTGAAAACGGCCTTCCGCCCGATGGGGATGTTACCAAAGCAACCGAAAACAACTGGGGTTATGTTACCAACCAGCAGTACATCACCAATGCATTTGACAATTCACCCGCATCCCGCGCCAATCAGGATGTAGGCATGGATGGTGTTCGAAACGACCTGGAAGCTGTTAAGTTTCAGGACTTTCTTTCTGCTGTAGCAGGAATTCTTAATCCGGAACCACTTGCCCGGCTTCAGTCCGACCCATCCAGCGATAATTTTAAATTCTTTTTCGGCAGCGACTTCGATGCACGCAACGCTAAGATTCTGGAGCGCTACAAAAACTTCAACGGCACCGATGGCAACACGCCCATCAACACCGGTACTGCCCTGCCGCAGTCAAACGGATTCCTTCCGGATAATGAAGACCTGAATGCTGATAACACCCTGAATGAACTGGAAGAATATTACGAATACAACATTGATTTGCGACCCGGCCAGCTGGAGATCGGCAGGAAGTACATTGTTGATAAAATTACCACGCGCGCAACAGGCGGCACCGAACAGGTAACCTGGTATTTATTTCGCATTCCGGTACGCAACTTCGATGGCCGTTTCGGAAATATCGAAGGCTTTAAGTCCATCCGCTACGTACGCATGATACTCACCGGTTTTCAGCAGCCGGTAGTATTGCGCTTTGCCAACTTCCGCATGATTGGCAGCCGGTGGAGAAGATACACTGAAAGCCTGGAGGAAGGCGGCCTGGTTCCCGACCGCGAGCCCGATTTCGATAACTTTACCTTATCGGTGGTAAATATTGAAGAAAACGCCGCACCCGATCCCAGCGGAAGAAAGTCGCCCTACGTTGTGCCACCGGGTATTGTACGCGACCGCGACAATACCTCATCGGTGCCGCGCCAGCTGAACGAACAATCCATGCAACTGTGCGTGGATAACCTGATGGATGGCGATGCACGTGCAGCTTATAAAAATGTGGAGATGGACTTCTTTAATTACGGCCGAATTAAAATGTTTGTACATGCCAACAGCGAGGCGAACGATGATGACCTGGTTGTATTTATGCGTTTAGGCACCGACTTCGACCAAAACTATTATGAAGTTGAGCTGCCACTGAAAATAACCCGCCCTGCCAACACCTCTGACCCGCGAGCTATCTGGCCCGAAGAGAATGAATTCGATTTTGCACTCAACACCCTGTACTCGCTGAAAGCTGAGCGCGATCGGCTGCGCTTCCCGCTCACCCAGCCTTTTCCGCAGGAAGGACCGCGAAGAATAGGGCGTCACGGATTCCGCATCATGGGCCGACCTGACCTCAGCACGGTGCGCCTGATTATGATTGGTGTACGTAACCCGCGCACCCCCGATAAACGTTCTCACTCGGCTTGCATCTGGGTAAACGAACTGCGACTCACCGACTTCGACCGTTCGGCCGGCTGGGCAGTCAATTCAACGCTGGGATTAAAGCTGGCTGATCTGGCCACGGTGTCATCTTCAGTACGTCACACCACATTCGGGTTTGGCAGCGTAAACTCAAAAATAAGCGAGCGTACGCGCGAAGAAATCACAGCC
Organism: Cyclobacteriaceae bacterium; assembly: GCA_025055435.1. Taxonomy (GTDB): domain Bacteria; phylum Bacteroidota; class Bacteroidia; order Cytophagales; family Cyclobacteriaceae; genus UBA2336. The sequence continues at coordinate 9,805 of JANWWN010000029.1, forward strand.
TTCGACATCACTTCATCCATCAACCTGGATAAACTCCTTCCGGGCAAGCATGGCCTCATTGTGCCTATGCTGGTGAGTTACCAAACAACTACCAGGAACCCCAACTACGATCCGGCAAACCCTGATCAGCGACTTGAAGCAGCTTTGCAATCATTTAACTCGGATGAAGAACGTGAAGCTTATCTGCGCATTATCCGCGATCGCGAAATCCGAAGAGCCATCAACTTCACCAACGTGCGCAAAACCAAAGTGCGGCAGGACGCAACACCTCACCTATGGGACATCGAAAACTTTTCATTCAGTTATCGCTTCAGTCAGATAACCCGAACCAACTTTAACATTGCCGATTTCATTAAAAACGACTATGGCGGATCAGTCGCTTATAACTTCTCACCGAAAAGCACAGCCTTCGAACCATTTAAGAAAAGTGAAGGATTCAAATCACCCTACCTGAAACTTATCAAAGATTTTAATCTCAATTTAATACCAACCACCATTGCGGTTCGCGCCGACCTGGATCGTTCATTCAGCCGAACGATTTACCGGAACTTCCTTTCAACTTCCGAACCAAACTTCCTGAAATATTTTACCTTCAACCGGTTCTATAATGCCCAATGGAATGTATCGCGCAACTTAAACATTACCTATGCCGCACGCGCCAATGCCATTATTGACGAACCCGCTGGCGACATCAACACGCCTGAAAAGCGCGACAGTGTGATGAACAACCTGAAGAGATTCGGGCGGATGAAAAATTTTGATCAGAACATTACCGTGAATTACAAACTACCGTTAGACAAAATACCTTTCACCGACTGGATTGATGCCGATTACCGGTTCCAGACAAACTACAACTGGAAAGCCGGTCCGTTCAACAAGCCCGACAGCCTGGTACGCCCGGGCGAACAGGATTTACCCGATAGCCTGGATTTTAAAAATACCATTCAAAACAGCCGCGAGCGCGCCCTGACAGGGCAGTTGAACCTCGTTAAGCTTTACAACAAGATTAAATTTCTAAAGGACATCAACACGCCCTCCCGTCCTTCCGTCCGGCCCGCCAATCAGCCGGATACGGTGCACAGCGCACCACAGTGGGTCAAAAACTTTTTCCGCATGCTGATGATGGTCCGGTCGGTTAACGCCACATACTCCATAACTGAAGGAACCTTATTGCCGGGCTTCGACCCTTTACCGCGTTTTCTGGGTATGGATCGTAGCTGGAGCGCTCCCGGCTGGGATTTTATTCTTGGCAGCCAAAATCCGAATATTCGCAACCTTGCGGCCGATAACGGCTGGCTTACGCGTAACACCTCGCTTACCACGCCCTTTACGCAAAATATAACACGCAGCATCAGCGGCCGTGCCAACATTGAACCATCCAACGATTTAAAAATCCAGCTTGATTTCAAAAAAGATGTCATGGATTCTTATCAGGAAATCTTCCGTTTCGACAATATCCAGAACGATTATGTTTCGCTTAATCCGAACCGAAGCGGCAGTTACCGCATCTCTACCATTGCCATTAAAACCGCTTTCCGCTCCGATAATAACAACCTGACCTCATCTGCCTTCCGCGACTTCGAACAATTGCTGGACCCGGTTGTAAATCGATTCCGCACCATAACCGGCAACGAATACGACACCATCGGACAGGATGTACTTATTCCGGCATTCATAGCCGCCTACACCGGAAAGAATGTTGACAAGATGAATCTCAGTCCCTTTCAGCGCACGCCGTTGCCCAACTGGCGGATTGACTACACCGGTCTGAATAAAATCAAAGCTCTGCAAAATGTGTTTCAGTCAGTAACCATCTCACATGCCTATTCGGCTTCGTATTCGGTTATGAATTTTTCCAACTCTCTGAAATATTCGGGCACCGATACTTTGGGTGTCAACATCCCGCTTGAACGATATAACAACGGCTTCTTCGCACGACCCAATGCCAACGGGCAAATCATTCCCATCTACATCATCAGCCAGGTTATGATTTCCGAACAATTTGCTCCGCTTATTGGTATCAATCTTCGAACACGATCACGCTTTACAGCCCGTGCCGAATACAAAACCAAGCGCGACCTGGCACTGAACATCTCCAACGCGCAGATAACGGAAATGAATACCAAAGATTTCTCGTTTGAAATCGGGTACACCAAAAACAACATGAAGCTGCCGTTTAAGATAGAGGGGCGTACCACCGTGCTGAAAAACGATGTTACCTTCCGGATGAACCTCACCATCTCAGACCAGTCAACCATTCAGCGCAAAATCAATGAACTAAATGTGCTGACCAACGGAAACATCAACTTTCAGCTTCGACCCAACATCAGCTATGTGGTTAATCAGCGGCTCAACATTCAGGCCTACTTCGAACGTACCGTAAACACACCTCAGGTTTCCAATTCGTTTAAGCGCGCAGTTACCCGTTTTGGCTTCCAGATGCGCTTTAGTTTAGCCCAGTAAACAGCACTTGGACATTCGCCCATTACCCGTAATTTTGGGACGTTAAATTGCAACCCATGAACTTTCCTTCTCATTTGAAGTACACCAAAGACCACGAATGGATTGAACTGAACGGCAACATGGCCACGGTTGGCATTACCGACTTCGCTCAGGGTGAACTGGGCGATGTGGTTTATGTAGATATTACCACCGTTGGTCAGGAATTGAATCAGCACGATGTATTCGGCTCCGTTGAGGCCGTGAAAACCGTATCGGATTTGTTTATGCCCGTAGCCGGAAAAGTGATAGAAAAAAATACCTCACTCGACAGCAGCCCGGAAAAAGTTAACAACGATCCGTATGGCGAAGGCTGGATGATAAAAATTGAAGTAAAAAATCCGGCTGATGTTCAATCCCTGCTTACAGCTGATCAGTACAAAGAACTTATCGGTAAATAACTTGTTCTTGTTACAAACCAGATGATTGAATTGCCCACCATACAACCGCCGACTGTGCGCGAACGCAAACCCGACTGGCTTCGGGTAAAGCTACCTGTAGGGCCCGAGTACGCTAAAGTGCGCCGGTTGGTTGATGAGCATCGCCTGCACACCATTTGCGAAAGTGGTAATTGTCCCAATATGGGCGAATGCTGGGGGGCTGGTACCGCTACCTTCATGATTTTGGGTAACATTTGTACACGAAGCTGTACTTTCTGCGCCGTTGCTACTGGTCGCCCGACCGAGTACGATACCGATGAACCCAGGCGCGTTGCCGAAGCCATTAAACTGATGGGCGTAAAACATGCGGTTATTACTTCGGTAAACCGCGATGAACTAAAAGACCGCGGCGCAGAGATCTGGTATCAAACGGTGGTGTGGACTAAAAAACTCAATCCGCAAACCACCATCGAAACCCTTATTCCGGATACCAAAGGAAACTGGGATGCACTTTACCGGATGATTGAAGGCGGACAGGAAGTGGTGAGCCACAACATGGAAACGGTTGAACGCCTGTACCGAAAGGTGCGACCGCAGGCCAAGTACGAACGCAGCCTTGAGCAAATCCGGCGCATACGCGAAGCCGGCAAACGCACCAAGTCGGGCATTATGCTCGGCCTTGGCGAAACCAAAGACGAGGTGCTGAAAGCCATGGACGACCTGGTAGCCAACGGTTTACTCATCCTTACCCTGGGTCAATACCTGCAGCCCACTAAAATGCACCTGGAAGTAGCCGAGTACATCCATCCCGACACTTTTGAAATGTATAAAGAGGAAGGCCTGAAGCGCGGTCTGAAATACGTGGAAGCCGGCCCCCTTGTGCGCTCCAGCTACCATGCCGAACGGCATGTCAACGTGCCCCTCGACTAAAAATTCTTCGCAAAAACTACATTTTATTTGCAGCGCTACTCCCCTACCTTTGTGGCGCTTTTAAAAACTCCCTGGCAGCAAATCTGTTTTAACAACATGAGCTACAATTCTTTGTATTCCGAAAAATTCGAAACACGTCACATCGGGCCCGATGCACGACAAATTGAAGAAATGCTGAAAACCGTAAATGCTTCGTCACTCAGCGAACTGATTGACCAGACCGTGCCGGCCAACATACGCTTGCAAAAATCACTCAACCTGCCACCGGCAAAATCTGAAACGCAATTTCTGAATGACTTCAGAAAACTGGCATCACAAAACAAAATATTCAGGTCCTACATCGGCATGGGGTATTATAACACCCACACACCCGGCGTCATACTGCGAAATGTCCTCGAAAATCCGGGGTGGTACACGGCTTACACCCCCTATCAGGCCGAAATTGCACAGGGACGGCTGGAGGCCCTCATTAATTACCAAACCATGATCATGGACCTTACGGGCATGGAACTGGCCAACGCCTCGTTGCTGGATGAAGCCACAGCCGCTGCCGAGGCCATGCACATGTTTCTTGCTTCGCTTAAGCCGGAGAAGAAAAATGCCCGGGTGTTTTTTGTAGATGAAAATGTATTTCCGCAGACGATCGATGTATTGAAGACCCGCTCGGCTCCGCTGGGAATTATTCTCGAAACAGGCGATGTTAGCAAACTGGATGTTACCCGCTCAGATCTTTTTGCCGTTCTCGTTCAATACCCGGACAGCAACGGTGCCATTAAAGATTATTCAGCATTTATTGCTGCTGCCCACGAGCACAACGTTTACGTAGCTGTTGCGGCCGACCTGCTTGCACTGGCCCTGCTCAAATCACCGGGTGAGATGGGTGCCGATGCCGTAATAGGTTCCAGTCAGCGCTTTGGTGTGCCCATGGGCTTTGGCGGTCCTCACTCGGCCTACTTCGCCACCCGCGAGGAATTTAAAAGACAAATACCGGGCAGAATCATTGGCGCCTCGGTTGATGCACAGGGTAAGCCAGGATACCGCATGGCCCTTCAAACCCGCGAACAGCACATTCGAAGAGAGAAAGCAACATCCAATATCTGCACGGCCCAGGTACTGTTGGCAGTGATGGCCGGCATGTATGCCGTGTACCACGGACCCGATGGGATAAAAAAGATTGCAGAACGCGTGCACGGATTAACCGACCTGCTGAACCGCGAATTGCAAAAGCTGGGATACCGCCAACTGAACCAGCACTTCTTCGATACGCTTAAGATAGCCGTGGCCGATAAAGAATCCATTCGCAGGGAAGCAGAAAAGCGAATGATTAACTTGCGTTATTTTGAAGATAACCACGTGGGTATTTCACTGGATGAAACCACCACATTGAATGACGTAAACGAGTTGCTGGAAATATTCGGCAGTAAAAAACCCATATCCACCGAACAAACAACAGCAGGCTCCATACCCTCTGAGCTCAAACGAACCACTTCATTCCTCACACATCCGGTTTTCAACTCGCACCATTCCGAGCACGAAATGCTGCGATATATTAAAAAGCTGGAAAACAAAGATCTGTCGCTGGTACATTCCATGATTCCGCTCGGTTCGTGTACCATGAAATTGAATGCTACAACCGAAATGATTCCGGTAACGTGGGCTGAGTTCGGCAACATCCACCCGTTCGCACCGGCCGATCAGACAAAAGGCTATCAGCAGATGATAAAGGAACTGGAGAATTGGCTGGCCGAAATCACAGGCTTTACGGGTGTTTCGCTTCAACCCAACAGTGGTGCACAAGGTGAATATGCCGGTCTTATGGTTATTCGTGCCTACCATCAGCATCGCGGTGAAGGGCACCGCAACGTAGCCCTTATCCCTGCTTCCGCACATGGCACCAACCCCGCCAGTGCGGTAATGGCCGGCATGAAGGTGGTGATTGTAAAGTCGGACGAAAACGGCAAGATTGACGTTGCCGACCTGCGTACCAAAGCCGATGAACACAAAAATGATCTGGCCTGCCTCATGGTTACTTATCCATCTACACACGGTGTATTCGAAGAGGCCATCACTGAAATTTGCGACATTATTCATCAGGCCGGTGGATTGGTGTACATGGATGGCGCCAACATGAATGCCCAGGTCGGGCTTACTTCACCGGCTAACATCGGTGCTGATGTATGCCATCTTAACCTGCATAAAACCTTTTGCATACCGCATGGGGGAGGCGGCCCGGGCATGGGCCCCATCTGCGTTAACGATAAACTCAAGCCATTCCTTCCCGGTCACCCGGTGGTGAAAACCGGTGGCGATAAAGCCATCACGGCTGTTTCGGCAGCGCCTTTTGGAAGCGCAAGTATTCTCACCATTTCTTATGCCTACATTGCAATGATGGGCGCTGAGGGACTAACCAACGCGACCCGAGTTGCCATACTCAATGCCAACTACATTAAAGCCCGCCTTGAAGGGCATTACAAAATTCTATACGCCGGCACCAACGGCCGTTGCGCCCATGAAATGATTGTGGATTGCCGCGACTTTAAAAAAGCAGGCATTGAGGTGGAAGACATTGCCAAGCGTTTGATGGATTACGGCTTTCATGCACCCACGGTATCGTTCCCGGTAGCGGGCACACTGATGATCGAACCTACCGAAAGCGAGACCAAAGAAGAACTCGACCGTTTTTGCGATGCCCTCATCGAAATCCGGAATGAAATCCGCGAAGTAGAGGAAGGCAAAGCCGATAAGGAGAACAACGTGTTGAAAAATGCACCCCACACGGCTGAGGTAGTAACCGCAGATTCCTGGAATCGCCCCTACTCGCGTCAAAAAGCAGCCTATCCGCTGCCGTATTTGCGCGAGAGCAAATTCTGGCCCGTTGTTAGCCGCATTGATAATGCTTATGGCGACCGCAATCTGGTGTGCAGTTGCTTGCCGGTTGAAGCCTATCAGGGTAAGGAGGAGTCGGTTACTGCGTAACTCAGGTAACCCAAAACCAGATGACCACCGCCAGGGTAATGATAATGGCGGATACCCACAGCCAAAATGCTATGCGCACATTGCGCTCGGTTGCCCGCACAATGGACTTCATTTTTCGTAAAGGGTAACTTCCTTTAGGTTGCTCCGGCTGCTGCTCTGTTTCACGCATACAAAAAGTTTTGCTTTTATGCAGCGCATTAAATAATGGTAACCTGAGTTGATGGTCTCCGCATCTGCGGATAAATACAACTGATTAAGCTGTTTTGTTTTTTATTTTAGTCCGTATCGGTCAATTAAATACACCATAGCTGCCATGGCTGCTGCACCCAGCGCCAGTTCGCGGCGGTCAACTTTATCAATCGTATCTTCCGGGGTGTGGTGGTAACTGAAATAGCGTTGTGAATCCGGCAACAGTCCCAGAAGCGGTACGCCTTGTGGGGCAAGCGGACTAATGTCGGCTCCGCCTCCTTCCGTACTAAAGTCGTGCACACCGTAGGGTTCAAGCAGGGGCTTCCAGCTTTGCACCTTTGCCTTGGCGGCAGCCGTGGTTGGTACAGTAAATCCGCGCGGCACAAAACCTCCGCGGTCGGATTCGATGGCAGCTATATGAACTTCCTTCCGTTCTGCAGCAGCCCGCGCATATTCCAGGCCTCCACGTAGTCCGTTTTCTTCATTCATAAACATTACCGCACGCAGGGTGTGGCGGGGTTTATAGCCTAATGACCTGAGTATGCGCAGCGCTTCGATAGACTGAACACAGCCGGCACCATCATCGTGAGCGCCCTGGCCAAGGTCCCAGCTGTCGAGGTGGCCGCCTACAACGATGTAATTTTTCGGATTTTCCGATCCGCGCAGTTCGCCAACAACATTAAATGATGGCGCATCGGGCAGGGTTTCGCAGTGCATTTCCAGATAAAACTGCAGATTCGGATCATCGGCAAGCAATCTGCTTAATAAATCAGCATGGTTGGTAGCGATGGCAGCAGCAGGAATTTTAGGAACATTAAGTGCATACCGCAAAGACCCGGTATGCGGATAATCTTCGGGGTTCGGACTCATGGAACGAACCAGCGCAGCAACCGCACCGAACTTTGCCGCTTCCGATGCACCGTTGGCACGTTGATCAACGGCTGTTCCGTAAGCAGAAAAAGTCTGCAGCACACGCGGATCCATGGGTCGGTTAAAGAATACGATTTTACCCTTCACTCGGCCCTGTTCGCCCAGCTTCTTCAGTTCATCCCACGAGCGTACTTCTACCACTCCGGCCAGCACACCGGCAGGACCGGTACCCACCGACCCGCCCAGTGCACAAACATTCACGGGCTGCATACCCAGCTTTTTTGAGTTGACGATACGTCCGGTTTCGGGCTTACCGCGCACCCAGTGCGGAACCATAATTGGTTGCAGCCACACGGAGTCGAAGCCATAGTGCTGCATGACCTGCCGCGTATATTCCACAGCAGCCGCTGCACCGGGGGAGCCGCTTAACCGCGGACCGATGTTTGTACACATGTACTCCAGTACCTCAAAGGCTTTGCCGCTGGTCAGGGCTTCATCGAATATTTTTCTGATAAATTTTTCATCTTCAGTCTGCGCAGCAGATAAAAGAGACAAAACAGTCAGTGTAATCAGCAATACAGGTTTCTGCATAAGTTTCCGATTATACATTACGGATCTATCACGCGTGCATTTTTAATGATGTACATGTGATGATCGGGATCAAAATCATTTAAAAACAAAATACCTTCAACGGTAATCTGTCGGGTAACGAATTTGACAGGTTGTTTGGTTTGGAGCTCAACAACTGTTTCGGGACCTGCACCACCACAGAAATAGCACTGACTGAACGGCAAGGCCGACAACATATACTCCTGACGTCCGCCCAACTCCGCCATAGGAATGAGGTATCCTTTAACGCGCACTACTTTTCCGTTGTAGCTCCATAAGCGCTTACTGAAACGGGGGGATTCGATTTCAAAACCATTTTCTTCAGTCGGGCGGCTTTCAAAACCTACCTCGGCCAGTATTTTCCATACATCCTCCTGTTGTGCCTGAGCATTCAGGCACACAACCAGTAATAAAAACCACAGGCAGCACAACTTCATATCCGGAAAGAAGCTATTACTTTGCGTGAATATAGGCGCATTATTTTTTCAATGACAGAAATTGTTGGCCTGAGTATAGCCGGCCTGATTGGTGGCTTTATAGCCGGACTAACCGGTATCGGCACGGGTTTCATGATGCTGGCCGTTATTCCGCTGGTGTTGCATCATTATCAGGTGCCGGCTGAATTGTTCGTTCCGGTTACCATTGCCAATACGGTACTGGCAACATTGGTTTCCTCGGGTGCCAACTTAATAACCACCCTGCGCACGCGCACGTTCTATCAACGCGAAACGGCCTGGACTTCTTTTGGCGCTGTGGTTTCGTCATTTATTGTTTTCGAGCTGGTGGCAAAAAGTGAATTTTATTCACGCAAGTTGTTCACCGCAGTAATTATTGTCTTTATGCTGATCATTATTTTTCAGACTTTCCAGAAACTGCGGCTTTCCAACCCTGAAAAAGAAAAGGTAAACAAAAAGCGACTGGTTGTTACCGGCGTAGTGGCCGGAACAGCCTCGGCCCTCACCGGCCTGGGTGGCGGCACGCTGCTCATTCCCATGCTCAACCTGTGGCAAAAGATGGACATTCTGAAAGCCAAGTCCATTTCATTCGGAACGATTTTTTCCATAGCACTCTGGCTTTCAATCAACAATTTATTTCTCGAACCCGATTACAATATTCCCGGCAGTAAAGGGCTTATTGTTTTTCCGTTGGTTATTCCCATCAGCCTTGGCGTTGTAATCGGTTCGCCTGCCGGAGTGATGTTCAGCCACCGTATCCCTTCCCGAACCGTAACACTTTTGTTTCTTATCGTTCTGTCGGTTGTTACCATTCAAAAAGCGTTTGAACTGATAAACCTGTGAATGCTAAAAATGCCAATACTGAAATTGGCCATAAAAGTTTGTAACTTCAATCGAAAATCATCCGATCAAGTTGTTTAAATAAAACCCGATGGCCTTTTTATTTGATTCATTTGAAAACTGGAAAAAGTATGCGGAAGAAAACCGCATGACCTTGCCGGAAGTGGTGATGGAGTACGAGCAATCGCAATACAACCGCAGCCGCGATGAAATTATTTCAGGGCTTCAAAAAGCATGGGGCGTAATGAAAGATGCCGTGCACAGCGGCCTTACGGAAGATATGCGGTCGCGCTCGGGTATGGTTAACAACGGAGCCAAAAAAGTTTATCACCATCCGCTGCCGGTTCTTTCGAAAGAATTTCAAAACCTTATTTCGCGTGCGTTGGCAGCCAAAGAGGTTAATTCGTGCATGGGGCGCGTGGTGGCCGCTCCCACAGCCGGTGCCAGCGGCATTATGCCCGGTGTACTGTACACCCTGCAGGAAATACATGGTATTTCAGATGAAAAAATTATTGAAGCCATGTTGCTGGCTGCCGGAACGGCATTAATCATCGAACAAAAAGCCAGCATTGCCGGTGCCGTTGGCGGATGTCAGGCAGAAACCGGAACGGCCGCTGCCATGGGAGCTGCTGCCATCGTGTATTGCCTGGGTGGAACAACTGAACAGATTTTTAATGCCGTGGCTATTACCATTCAATGCATGCTGGGCCTGGTGTGCGACCCGGTAGCGGGACTGGTGGAAGTGCCCTGCATTGTGCGCAATGCCAGCGCAGCCGCTATTGCCTTCAGCTCGGCACAGATCGGACTGGCTGACGTAAGCAGTGTGATACCGGTTGACGAAGTAATTGAAGCAATGGGCGAAATAGGCGCCAGCATGGAAACACGATACAAAGAAACAGCCCTGGGCGGACTGGCCGCCACCAAAACCGGGCAGGCTATTGCGAAGAAAGTGCTGATTCACGATATCGAAGTACTGCCGGACGAAACTGAATCCGGGCAGGCTTAATTCGAATTGTTACGCTGATGATTATTCCTTTCCGACAAGAATGGTATGAGCAGGCTTTGGAAGAACAACGGCAAAGGGAACCTTACATGCTTACCAAATTTAAAAATACACCTGCCCGGAAAGAGGGACAAAAGCGGGGACTGGTTATTCAACACCACGTTTCGGGCTGGTTTAAAGAAAACTACCCCGACCATTACTTGGAAGCCGATAACTTCCGACAATGGGATAAAATATGTAGTCACGACTTTAAGTTAAAGGTGAAAGCAGGAGTGATATGTATTGACGTGAGCGGCCCCGATAAGGATGGAAATTTCGGATGCTACTATGAAAAGCCAACTGCTGGCGTTGATTTTCATATCCTATGTAAGCCGTTGGGATTTAAAGCCTGGAATGATTGCGATTTTACCCGGGGTTTTGAAATTTCTGGCGTTTTAAAAAGCCAGGACTATCTTACCCGGATTGACCCTCAACAAATCATCGGTTTCCAAACATGGTTAAACAACATCGGATTATGACCGTCATCGATACTCTTATCCGGGATTTTAATTTTTCTGATGCTGAAAAAGCGAGAAAAAGAATGCAACGGTATATAAAAATGTACCCGGAAAATGATTTGCACCAGTATGCGCAAAAAATAAAACGGGAAGAAGAAATTGAGTTAACCAAAATCCAACTTCGAAAAGAGTTACGTTCATACCCAATCAAAAGCAAATATCTTTTAGAAGAATCCTGCAAAATTGTTAATGACGACAGGTTTGCCGAAGAATTCCTGAATGGCCAACGCGATTTGTTTGACAAGTTGATTAGTTATTTAAATGGTAACCGCCTATTTAAGTTATATAATAACGATTTCAGAAAAGTAAAAATCGCAGACAACTCGGTAGATGTTATTGTTACCGACCCGCCCTATCCGCAAAAGTTTTTACTCCTATATAGAGATCTGGCTTTGTTTGCCGAAAAAGTATTGAAGCCGGGCGGCTCACTCTTCACCATGGCAGGACAATCGTATCTGCCGGAAATCATGAACCTGATGAACATACCCGGCCTTAACTATAACTGGACACTCTGTTACCTCACACCCGGCGGTCAGTCGCCACAGCTTTGGCAACGTAAAGTGAACACCTTCTGGAAACCCGTGTTGTGGTACGTTAAAGGAAAGAGCAGCCGGTGGCTGGGCGATGTAGTAAAGAGCGATGTAAACGATAACGACAAGAGCCACCATTTCTGGGGGCAATCCCTGTCCGGCATGAGCGATTTAATTAAACGTGTTTCAAGACCGGGAGAAACCGTGCTCGATCCGTTTATGGGGGGCGGCACAACCGGCGCAGTCTGCCTGCTCGCGCTCCGTAATTTTATCGGGATTGAAATAGATAAAGAGGCCTTTATAACTGCGGAAAAACGGCTGAAAGAAATCAACCGCAGGATTACAAAGAGCTAACTACTAAACTGTTTTCTTAACCACAACCGAAGAGGCCTGGGCCTTCGGAAAAATCACGATGTCGGCAAGTACCACATGGTCGGGCCGGGTAAGCACATACACAATGGTATCGGCAATGTCTTCTGCGCGAAGGGGCTGGTAGCCTTTGTACACCTGCCCGGCTCTTTCTTCATCGCCTTTAAATCGTACCAGCGAAAACTCTGTTTCAACCAGTCCGGGATGAATTCCGGTTACCTTGATGTTATAGGGATTCAAATCCAGGCGCATGCCCCGCGTTAGTGCATCAACGGCAAATTTACTGGCGCAATACACGTTGCCATTGGGATAAACTTCTTTTCCGGCTATTGAACCGATATTTATGATATGTCCCTGCTGGCGCTCAACCATTCCCGGAATCACCAAACGTGATACATACAACAGGCCCTTCACGTTAATGTCCATCATCGCATCCCAGTCGGTCAGGTTGCCGGAATGAATCGGGTCCAGCCCATGGGCATTGCCGGCGTTGTTAATCAGCACGTCCACCTTTTTCCAGTTCCCGGTCAGGGAGTTCCAGACGTTTTCCACTTCGGAAAAGTTGCGAACATCAAATGAAAGCGTCCGTACTTCAGTTAATGGCGACAGTTCTTCGTTCAGTTGAGCCAGGCGGTCTTTTCGTCTTCCACAAAGTATCAGATTAAATTCATGACGGGCCAGCAGCCGGGCCGTTGCCTGACCAATGCCCGATGTAGCTCCTGTTATCAGTGCAATGCGTTTGTTCATCACTGAAAAATAAAATAAAAATGAACGGTGTTGGTGGTAACCTGTTTTAACGGCTTACCGAAGTTGTTTTCGGTGTTATCCAAAATGTTATAGATGCCGCGCGAGAAACGCACCTCGGGCGACAGCTTAAACAACGGGAAATACAGGTCGAAGCCGATGCCGGCTTCCAGACTCAGGTTAAAGCCCTTTACTTCAAGTGAGTTAACCACGTTTTCAATTTCTTTTTTTCCCGATGCCTCAATACCGGGGCGTGCGCCGCCAATCATATACATGCGGATGTTGCCACGGCGCATTGACTTGTATTTTACAAGCACCGGAAATTCGACCATGGTGGTTTCTACCAGTTCGCGCTGCGAATCACCACTGGTAAAGCGGTAGGTAAGTTCGTGTTCGTAAAAACCCACCGTAGGCATTAATCGCACATCAACAAATTCATGGGCGCGGTAATTCACCAGAAATCCGAGCGAAAAACCGGGCTTCCAGGCCGGAACCACAGAGTGCAGCGAATCCAAATCGGGTGTAACAAATACATCAGAATATTTAATCTGATACGCCGTGGAGTGCAGGCCGATTAAAAAGCCGTAGCTGATCTTTCGTTTCTCATCGTAATCCGGATTGTTTTTACGCGCCCATAGAAAGGATTGCGCCTGCAGCGCTCCCGAAAACAGGAAGCAACACAGGGCTATTTTCGCGCGGTGTACACCGAACTTATGCCAAAGGTTAAGGGCTTGCATGAAGTATCTTTAAATCCAACTTTTTGTAGTACGGCCATAAAAGCCTCGCCACACGGAAATGCATCCACCGACTCGGGCAAGTAGGTGTAGGCCGCACGGTCGCCCGACAGCCAGCTGCCGATGCGCGGTAAAATGTGTTTAAAGTAAAACACGTATATCCGTGCAAACAAGCCGGGTTTTGGCTTTGAAAATTCCAATATCACTGCCATGCCGCCCGGCCGGAGCACGCGTTTAATTTCGGCAAGCCCATGCTCGAGGTTTTCGAAGTTGCGCACGCCAAAAGCAACGGTAACAGCATCGAATTTATTTTCTTCAAACGGAAGATTCTCCGAATCAGCCAATATCATTTCGATTTTGCCGGACAGGTTGCGGTGCTCCGTCTTTTTTCTTCCTATCCGCAGCATTCCTTCCGAGATGTCAACTCCCACAATTTTCTCGGGCTTTAACGCAAGAGCGGCAAATGCAAAATCGCCTGTTCCGGTGGCTACATCCAGGATGTATTTCGGTTGGAGAGGCTTCAGCAGTTCGATGGCTTTTTTCCTCCACATCCGGTCTATACCCAGGCTCAGCACGTGATTCAGAAAATCGTAACGATGGCTGATACCATCGAACATACGGGCTACCTGTTCCTTTTTGGAGCCGGATAGATGTTTATACGGCTTGACTTCCATGCCTGGTGCTTGGGTTAACTGCATAGTAACAGTTCAGGGCGGTAAATTGCTCAAATCACTGCTCCGAAAAAAATAATCGGATGAGGCCGGCCGAAATAGTATCTGATTAGATGAGTTTCTCCAGACTAGTTTTCAATTACCCGGAATTCCACCCTGCGGTTTAGTTCCCGCCCTTCTTTCTCATCGTCATTGCTGGCCAGGGGGCGGGTTTTGCCATAACCTTTTGCCACGACCCGGCGCGGGTCAATGCCTTTTTTAACCAGATAATCTTTAACGGCTTCGGCTCTGCGCTGCGACAGTTGCATGTTATAAGCAGCCGTACCAATGTTATCCGTGTGGCCCGCAATTTCTACTTTCAGGTTCGGGTTTTCGGCCATCATGCGTTCGAGCTTGTTCAACTCGGTGTAGGATTCGGTGCGGAAGGTGGCTTTATCGAAATCGAAATAAATGTTGCGCAAAACACCCACCACACCGGTGGTTAGTTTGCGTAGTTCAACTGTACGCACTTCCGTACGCTCCTGTTCACCGGCTCCGGGCAGGCGCACATTCTGGTTAATAAATGCATAGCCTTCCTGTTCAACGGCCAGGCGGTAGTCTTTTGCACCCTCGGTGTTTATAATGAATTCGGTAACCCCGGTTTCTTTGGCTGTACCGGCTACAACAATGTTATCGCGCGCTCCCTGCAGGCGAACACGCGCATTGAGCGGCTGACCGGTTGACGCATCAACCACCCGCACCACATAGCGCAAGGGGAATTTGGGCTGGGCTTGCGGTTTAGGTTCCGGCTTGGTCTCCGGTTTGGCTTCGGGCTTCGGTTCGGGCTTTACTTCTTCGGGTTTTACAGTTGCAACCGGCTGAGCAGGCACGGTAATCATGTAAATGTCATCATAACCGATACCATCTTCGCGCACCGATGAGTAATAGGCTCGCTTGCCATCGCGTGTGCTGGTATAATAAATGTCGTTATCGGGTGTATTGATGGGATAGCCGAGGTTCTCCGGTTCACTCCACTCGTTGGTTTTTTCATCGAACACGGCCTTAAAAATATCGAAACCGCCCATGCCTTTGCGGCCTTTGGAGCTGAAATACAGGGTCTTGTTGTCATAGTCAATAAACGGGCCGTCATCATCGTATTCCGTATTGATTTTCGGACCGAGGTTTTTCACGTTCCCCCATTCGCCCTTGGCATCTTTGGTAGCCTTATAAATATCCAGGCCTCCGTAACCACCCGGGCGATTGCTGGAAAAATACAAGGTCTTTTCATCGGGTGAAATGCTGATGGATTTTTCTTCGTAGGAAGAGTTAATTATTCCGGGAAGCGGTTTGGGTTCGCTCCATGTACCGTTGGGCAGGCGATCGCTGTAGTAAATATCTCCACCGTTATCGTCTTTATAGAGAAAGAGGGTTTCACCATCGGCCGAAAAAGCCAGGTTAGAATCGTGATATGGTGTGTTTATAGGGGAACCGATGTTTTCGGCACGTGTCCATACCCCGTTTACTTTTTTTGAAATGAAAACATCTTCAAAAGGCTTGTTATCCAGGTCCACGTTTTGGTTCATGTTGCCCTCGCGCCGGCGCGTGGTGAAGATGATGATGTCTTCGTTAGCATTCAGCACAGGGGCATAGTCATCCCACTCGGAATTTATTTCCCTGCCAATGTTGACAATGGAAAAGTTTTTCGGATTGGCAACAAATTCTTTTCCGTTCTGACATTCATATATGGCGCGGTCAACTACTGCTGCACTTACGCGGTCGTTGCCCATGTAGTTAGGGCGCTTGGCCATCTTATCTTTATAACGATTATAAAATTCGATGGCCTTGTCGAACTCCAGCCCATACTGATAACTTTGGCCAATCCAGAATTCCAGGTCAAAACGGTAGTTGGGGTCGCGCTCGTACACGCGAAGAAAAAACTGCACTGCACGCTCTTTGTTAATGGTGCGGATGTGATATTGGCCTGCTTCAAAATTGGCTTTCAGGTTATCGGGGTCGAGGTTGGCAGCCGTAACCATCAGTTCGCGGGCATCATCAATGGCGCGGGTTTCGGCCATAATCAGCTCGGCCTGTGTCATATATTCTTTGGCCAGTTCCTTATTATTTTGTGCCCACGAACCTATCCAGGCACCCGTTACAGTTAAAAAAATCAGTACACTGCGCATACTGTACAACATGGGGTTTATCGGGTTGGTATCGAAAGTTAAAAAATTATGTTTCCTCAGGGCCTGCCAATATAGCAAAACATCGGGTTAAAAATGAACAATTTTCACTTTATAACATACTTGAATATTGCATTCTTAGTATTTTGACCTGAAAGCATTACTTTAAGTGAATGAAAGAGCTGTCCATTCAGGCTGAATTTGCGGGTTCGGTAACTTTACATTCAACCGTTAACAAACGAAACCTCCCTGAATTTGCCCTGGCGGGGCGGTCGAATGTAGGTAAATCTTCCCTGATTAACATGCTCACAGGCCGTTCCAGGCTGGCGCATGTATCGGCTACGCCCGGCAAAACACAGACCATCAACTATTATCTGATTGATAACCGGTGGTATCTGGTTGACCTTCCCGGTTACGGCTACGCCAGGCGCAGTCTGTCGCAAAAGAAAATGTTCAGCAAGCTCATCACGCATTATTTACTAAATGCTCCGGAGCTACACTGCGTTTTTGTTCTCCTTGACAGCCGGATACCTGTACAGCAAATTGACCTGGATTTCATCAACTGGCTGGGTGAAAGTGAGGTTCCTCTTGCACTGGTCCTCACCAAAACGGATAAGCTGTCGGGTAATCTGTTGGCGAAAAACAAAATGACACTGGAAAACGAATTACGGAAGTATTGGGATGAACTCCCTCCATTGTTTCTCACCTCTTCCAAAAGAAAAACCGGAAGGAAAGAGTTGTTGCAATATATTCACAGCATACTTGCCAATTCCTGATTTCACCTACCTTTGTGCACATTCGTTAATCCATGGAATTAAAGGACATAGCTACTGTTAGCGGAAAAAGCGGATTATTCCGTGTGTTATCAGCGGGAAAGGGTGGTATGGTACTCGAGGCTATTGATACCAAAGCCCGTGTGGTTTTGCCGATCAGTCAAAAGGTCTCCGTACTCAGCGAAATCTCGATTTACACCACCACGCAGGAAGGTACTGTGCCATTGGAAAAGGTTTTAAAAAAAATACATTCCGACTACGGCAACGACATGGGGCTGGATCATTCAGCCGAGCCTTCCGAACTGCATGCGTTTATGAAATCGGTGCTGCCGGAATATGATTCCGACCGTGTTTATACTTCCGATATTAAAAAACTGGTGCGGTGGTATCAGCTCCTGCTGCAGTACGCGCCGGAGGTGCTGAAAGAAGATCAGTGAAAGCTCTCGGCTTTTTCCACCATTTTTTTTGAACCCACAAAAAAGGGAGTACGCTGATGTAATGATTCGGGTACGATATCCAATATTCTTTTTTGCCCGTCTGATGCTTTACCTCCCGCCTGCTCCACCACAAAGGCCAGCGCATTGCACTCATACATCAGCCGCAGTTTGCCGTTCGGGTCTTTGGCCGTGGCCGGGTAAATGTAAATGCCGCCCTTGAGCAAGTTGCGGTGAAAGTCGGCTACCAATGAACCGATGTACCGACCGGAGTAATTTTTCTCTTTACAATACTGCACATATTGTTTCACCGGTTCGGGAAATGAGTTATAGGAACCTTCGTTAATTGAATATATCTTCCCGTCTTCCGGAATTTTCATGTCGGGATGGGACAGAAAATACTCGCCCAGTGTCGGGTCGTAGGTAAAACCGTTAACACCATGTCCAGTGGTATAGACCAGCATGGTTGATGAGCCGTAAAGAATGTACCCTGCTGCTACCTGCTCGGTGCCTTTTTGTAAAATATCTTCCGGCTGAATGGGCGTTCCGGTTTTACTTTTTCTGCGATAGATGGAGAAGATGGTGCCAATGGAAACATTCACATCAATATTCGATGAGCCGTCCAGTGGATCGATGGCAATTACGTACTTACCCGAGTTGTTTAAATCAATATACGACTCGGATTCTTCAGAAATCAGGGCACAGGCTTCGCCTCCTTTCATCAGGGCACGTGAAAAACGGATGTTGGCCAGCACATCGAGCTTCTGCTGGTGTTCACCGGTAGTATTCACCGAACCCATGGCCCCCATAATATCAATTAGACCGGCTTTGTTTACTTCGCGGTTTACTACCTTGCTGGCTAAAGCAATGTCGCGCAGCAACTGCGAAAGCTCTCCACTGGCGTAAGGAAATTCATCCTGCCGGCTCTTAATGAACCGGTCAAGGGCACTGCCAATGGGAGCGGCTATGCGGGATTGTTCCATGAGCAGCAAATTTAAAGCGCAAACGTTTTCAATGATAAGAAATGAAGGTTTTTAAATTCGGTGGCGCATCACTAAAAGACGCTGACGGCGTGGTTAACATGGGCAGCATTGTCAAGCAACATGCCCATGAACCTTTGCTTATCGTGGTTTCGGCCATGGGCAAAACCACCAACGCCCTCGAACAGGTGGTTCAGGCAATCTTAACCAAAACCTCTACGCGTTCATTGCTTGAACCGCTGCAGGCATATCACCAGCGTATTGCCGAAGAGGTGGTTGGCCGGAGGTATTCCGTTACCGATAAAATACGAGAACTCTTTGATGAAATCGCCCGATTTGATTTTTCCGATCATGCTGATGAACTGTATGATCAGGTCGTAAGCTATGGCGAAATCATTTCCTCCATCATTGTTCATGCTCATTTACAACAAACCGGACTTTCGGTTGAATGGATTGATGCCCGCGATTACATACAAACCGATGCCAGCTATCGCGAAGGAAAGGTAAACTGGACCGAAACAGAGCAGCGCATTAAACAACTCGCACCATTGCTTCAGAAAAAAATAATTTTATCGCAGGGATTTATCGGCCGGGCTCCCAACGGACGCACCACTACGCTGGGAAGAGAGGGTTCCGACTTCACGGCAGCCATATTTGGCTCCTGTCTTGAGGCCGAGTCGGTTACCATCTGGAAGGATGTTCCGGGTGTAATGAGTGCCGACCCGAAACGCATTCCCGATGCAGTGGTTTTTCCGGAATTGCCCTATAAAGAGGCAGCGGAAATGACGTATTACGGTGCCTCGGTTATTCATCCAAAAACCATTAAGCCGCTGGCTGTAAAGGGTATTCCGTTGTATGTTAAATGCTTTACCGACCCTTCACTTCCGGGCACTCGCATTCATGAGTGCCATGTTGATCGGCTGCCGCCTTTAATTGTGTTCAAGGAAAATCAGTGCCTTATATCGTGTAAGGTAATGGATTACACTTTTATCAATGAAGAACAGCTGCGCATCATCTTTCAGGCATTAGCAGAGCTGGATATTAAAATTAACGTGATGCAGAATTCGGCTATTTCATTTTCGTTCTGCATGGATTACCGCGAGAGTAAACTAAGGGCGCTGATTGAGAAACTGCGCCACCATTTTGAAGTGTATTACAACACCAATCTGATGTTAATTACGGTAAAGAATTACGACACCGCTACATTTGAAAAATACCGCAGAACTGCCGGGTTGTTAATGGAACAATCCTCACGCTCAACGCTTCAGGTGCTCGTGCGGCAATGAATGCTTTACAGCAAGATAATCCAGAAATCCCTCCAGGGATCGGTCGAGGATGTCGAACACCTGCTGAAAACCTTCTTCGTTTCCGTAATAGGGGTCAGGCACCTCGGTGCCGGAGGCCTGCGGATCGAAATGACGCATTAAAAACAATTTGTCGTTTAGGGATATGCCACGGGCAAGTGCTGCGATGTCGGCATAATTTTCTTTGTCCATGGCCAGAATGTAATCAAAACGGTTGAAGTCATCGCGCGAAAGCTGGCGGCCCCGATGGTTGATTTCTATTCCGTTTTTCCGTGCATTGGCAATCGTTCTCCTGTCGGGCGGGTCGCCAATGTGATAGTTCGATGTGCCGCAGGAATCGGCATAAAAATACTTCGACCAGCCACGTTCGTTTACTTTGTGTTTGAATAGAGCTTCGGCCAGCGGTGAACGGCAAATGTTACCCAGGCAGACAAACAGTACGTTTATGGTTTTCATCGGTTGATTATTCCGCTTATCCGAAAAGCAGCAAAAATAAGTTTTAACAAGGTTACCGCATTTACCTTAGAACGTATCTAAGCCCGCATAGCACACTTTTTTGCCGCCTTTTGGTTTGAAAAGCCCCTTCCCGCACGAAGGGGTTTTTCTGTTTTTGGCCCTGACCTTCATTGCTTTTGCGGGCAAAATATTTCTGCGAAATTGTGGGCCATCAAATCAATGACAGCATCATGGAATTCATCATTGTAACCGAACAATACGAGCCGGGCATTGCGCTAATTCAGCTTAACCGGCCTAAGGAACTTAATGCCCTGAACCGCAAGCTGATGGAAGAAGTGCGCGATACCCTGCAGGCACTCGATAAAAATGAACAGGTGCGGGTAATTATTCTTACCGGTAACGAACAGGCTTTTGCAGCCGGTGCCGACATCAAACAAATGGCAGATAAGTCGGCTATTGATATGTTGCTGATTGACCAGTTCAGCACATGGGACCAGATTCGAAAAACGAAGAAGCCCATTATTGCTGCAGTGAGCGGCTTTGCTTTAGGAGGCGGCTGTGAGCTGGCTATGATGTGTGATATGATTATTGCATCGGAGTCGGCTAAGTTCGGTCAGCCTGAAATTAAAATCGGAACGATACCCGGTGCAGGCGGAACCCAACGACTTACGCGGGCCATTGGTAAGGCCAAAGCCATGGAACTGATTCTTACCGGCAGATTTCTTTCGGCAGAAGAAGCCCATTTCTATGGTTTGGTAAACAAGGTTGTTCCGGTTGAAATGTACCTGCACGAGGCGGTTGCGCTGGCCCGTGAAATTGCGCAAATGTCACCTGTTGCGGTACAGTTGGCCAAAGAGGCGGTTAACCGCTCATTTGAAACCCATCTGGACGAAGGACTGGCTTTTGAGCGTAAGAATTTCTACCTCACGTTTGCCTCAGCCGACCAAAAAGAAGGTATGCAGGCATTTATTGAAAAACGGAAACCGCAGTTCAAAGGGCACTGAACAATATGCCGGACCTCATTAATGCTACTGATAACCGCGTGGTACGGGTTGCTGCCTGGATGATTATTCTTTCCGTAACCGTATTCTGCCTGGTGTACTTCAGCAGCTTTTTGCAGCCCATCGTTATTGCCGGCATGATCTGGTATGCCGTATATGAACTGGAACGATCGTTATCTAAAATCAAAATAAAACAAAAATCACTGCCCGGCTGGCTGGTTACTTCCTTTGCCTTTCTGATTATCCTGTTGGTCATCACCGGCATTTACGAAATTGTGGTGATTAATCTGAAGCTCGTTATCGACCGTTCGGATCAGTACATAGCCAATTTTCGTGCAATGATTGACCGGCTGCAAACCTTCGAACAGTTTGAACTGATTAAGGAGCGGTTAATTGAATTTGCTTCCCGGCTGAACATACAACCTGTGCTTTCGGCCATATTGAACAGCCTTACCAGTTTAGCGGGTAATCTTTTCATCATTATCATCTATGTTGCATTTTTGCTGGTGGAGGAAAAATTTTTTGATAAGAAATTAAAAAACTGGATCACCCGGCCTGAAAAACTGGAGAAAGTCAATCATATCATAGAAGAAATTGCGAACGCCATTCGCAAATACGTTGTGGTAAAAACACAGATGAGTTTACTAACCGGCCTGTTGGGTTATGTTATTCTTGTGTTGTTTAAGGTTGATTTTGCCGTATGGTGGGCCTTTTTGATTTTCCTGCTTAACTATATTCCCTATATCGGTTCATTGTTCGCAACCCTTCTTCCGGCTGTATTTGCATCATTTCAGTTTCAATCGTTTTGGATGCTGCTGTGGGTGTTTCTTGCCATTGAGGTGGTACAGATACTGGTGGGTAATGTACTTGAACCTAAAATCATGGGTCGCTCTTTAAATTTAAGTCCGCTTGGCGTACTGATTGCCTTAACTTTCTGGGGAATAATATGGGGCATACTCGGCATGTTCCTTTCGGTGCCGATTACTTCCGTAGTTGTAATTGTGTGTTCACGATTTGAGTCCACCCGTTTCATAGCCATCTGGCTTTCGGAAACGGGGGAAATTGAACCGGCAATAAAAGCGTGATAACCGGATGAAATAATTTCAAATCGCACCCATGCTGATAAAATAACCTTACAGCAAAGGTAAAAGGTAAGATGACGGGGTCTCAGCTTTTCAAGAGGCAGATAATAACGGGCCTCCAGATAAAGTTGCTCCGAATTCTGGTCACTGCCCAGTGTTTCGGATGCTACCCGATAGCTAGCCTGGAAAAACCTGCCTCCGTACGAATTAACGGTATGATCACGGCTGTCATACACCAGATTAAAGCTGGTGGCAGAGGTAATATAATTCGTGTAGTTATAGCGGGTCAGTCTGCTGTATGCATAATGACTGGTTATTACCGGATTTGGAAGTTGTAAGTTGAGGCGTTCATCGCGGATGTCAAAGTTATCATCCAGGTGGTAACCCACCCCTACATAGATATTGTCCTTCAGCTCTTTTAATGCGGTAACATGTAAACGTACATGTCGGTAATCCAGAGGTTGCGGACCTTCAACTCCGAAAATCTGAATACCACCAAAATTCCAGCTGTCGTTAATGGGTTGTGTGTAATCACTTCCTAATCCACAGGTATCTTCGGAAAAACGGGCATATTTTACATCGGTAAGAATTTCCCAACCGTTGTTGGATGTCATAATCGTACCGCGAAGGCTGGCGATAACCTGATTTTTTGTGGTAAACAGCACCGTAGCATTCATGCTGCTTATGCTTGTGGTATGCGGTTCTCCGACAAACAGGACAGCAGTTCCACCTACTCCATAAAAATCCCAGGTAAGGATTTGAGCCTACAACCGGCACCGCAAAATACATCAGCTTGCCCTTCCGCGGCTGTTCATCTTCTTTCGGATTCGAGCTGCCGCCTCTCAGCACCAAACGCAAATCTTTTTTATCCACATAGTTAATGCGTAAGGTCTCCTGCTGCCCTGCGGATTATAGCAAATATGAGGTAAAGATGATCAGGTAAACGTATCGCACGTCCAGCCTAAACTTCCGGAAAAACAATTACCGGAACGTGAATCCCAGTCCAAACGTAAATGCCTGAAATTCCTGTATGGAATAATTTCCGTACAGATAAAAAGCCATCAGGTTGATACGCATACCTACATCCAGGCGCATGCTGTTATTCTTAAATTTTGCGGAATACGGATTATTCAGCTCAAATTCATAAGGCTGTCCAATAAAAAAAGTATAACTGCCGTTGATGTTGGCTTTGGTATTTATGCCGTTATACCCTACTCCGCCAAAAAAGGTCAAAAAGGCCAGCTTTTTCGAAATCAGGGCTTCGAGCAGAAAAGCATTGAATTTGTAAACGGTTTCCTGTCGGGAGTCCGATGTGGCCGGAGGAAATTCCGAAGCAATGCCCGACATATCCGTAACACCCTTAAATGAAGTATAACCCGCCAGTACCGATAAATCGAAGGGGAGCATTTTTATTCCGGGTATGTGCTGCTTTACGTCATGTCGAACCGCCAATCCAAACAATTGCAGGTCGGTACTGCTGATGTTGGTTTTTGGCGCGTAGCGTACCATGATGTCCGTACCTTTTATCAGCCCAACTCCTACCTGGACCATGGGTAAACCAACAGGGGCAACTTTCAATGACTTTCTGATGCCCAGTCCTTTTGGGCCGCTAATCGTAACTATTCCATTTCCGGTATTATAGTCATATTCTGTTTCGTCTCCCGGCCCGATGATACTTGGCGCAAGGTTATTATTGGATGATTCGTTGCGAAAGGCAACAACGTTGCTGCTTAACCCCAGCGTATTCGGATCGAAATAATCACGCGACTTGGGAATAAATACCGGTGTAACCGAAATATTGATGTCAAATCCTCCCAACTTATGCGGCTTTGCTGTATGGAACCAACCGCCATTAAGTGCATATGAGAAACCTTCCACCACGGGGCCCACATAAGCTGTTACCAGTTTGCTTCCATCTTCAGCTCCCATCTGAAAAAACCGAATCAGGTCATCTTCACCCTGACTATACACAACAGATGAACCTGCCATCAGACTGAATAATAAAATCAATCTTACTACTTTCATAAGTTCATGATTTATTTCTTACATCCTAAAATAGGCAAATAAGTAAATTACTGATTCAATTTTTGCAAAAAATTTCCTTTCCGATTCATCCTGCTATTTTTGAGGGCTTTATGGTGGTTGCGTTGTACAATGCCGTTATTTTTATTCTTCGGCAGCTCTTTAAGCTGGCAGCTTTTCATAATAGTAAGGCCATGCTGTTTAACCACGGCCGAAAAGATTTTTTTTCAGCGTTTTCAACTGCCCTGCACAACCAAACCCAACCTGTAATCTGGATGCACTGCGCCTCGTTGGGTGAATTTGAACAGGGAAGGCCTGTATTGGAAGCTCTGAAAAAAGAGTATCCGTCTTACAAAATTCTAGTAACTTTTTTTTCGCCTTCCGGATATGAAGTGCGAAAAAATTATCCCCATGCTGATTACATTTTCTATCTGCCGTGGGATACGCCGCAAAACGCCCGTAAGTTCATCGAAATTTCCAGGCCCGTGCTGGCGCTTTTTGTAAAATACGAATTCTGGTATCATTACATTTCTGCGCTTCATCAAAATAATATCCCTCTGTTATGTATTTCCGGTGCCTTCCGTAAGGAACAGGTTTTCTTTCGCTGGTATGGCGGCTTCTTTCGTAAAATGCTGCATCGGTTTACCCATTTTTTCGTGCAAAACGACTCATCGGTCGAGTTGCTTCGGAGCATCGGCATTCAACAGGTTACCCGGTCAGGCGATACGCGTTTCGATCGCGTCTGGCAACTAACACAGCAACAGGAAGCCCTGACTACCGTTGAATTATTTAAGAGCCGTGATAAAGTTATGGTAATCGGCAGTTGCTGGCCCGAAGACCTCGAAGTGCTGATGCCTTTTATTAACGACCAATACCCGCGCACGAAGTTCATCATAGCTCCGCATGAAATTTCAGAAGAATTGCTCAGCCGTATTGAACGCGAGTTGCCGGGCCGATCGGTTCGCTACTCGATTGCTTCGCAGATGAATAATCCGGAGAAATACCCCATCTTAATTATTGACAATATCGGCATGCTTGCCCGATTGTACCGGTATGGAGAATATGCGTGGGTAGGCGGAGCATTCGGCAAAGGTTTACACAACATTCTGGAACCGGCCTGTTTCGGAATGCCTGTCTTTTTTGGCAATAAAAACTACCGGAAGTTTCCTGAAGCACTGGATTTAATTAACCGGGGCGGCGCTTTTGCCATAGCCGATTATCCCCATCTGAAAGCCACCTTCGAAGCCGTTAACGACCCGGGCACTTATATGCTGGCCTGTGAGGTAACCCGCCAATATGTAGAGGAAAACCGCGGCGCAACAACCAAAATCATGGACTACTGCACTAAACTGCTTTCCAAATGAAAGCGCTGGTGATGCGTTCAACCGGCTCGCAATACGATGTGCTCACCGAAACCGGGGAACGACTGGTGTGCCGCGCCCGCGGCAAGCTTCGCCTGAAAGGCTATAAGGAAACCAACCCAGTTGCAGTAGGCGATTGGGTGGAAATTGACAAAGCGGCTCTGCTGATAACTGAAATTCACGAACGCAAAAACCACATCCTTCGTAAGTCGGTAAAAAAAACCGGACATGCGCACGTACTGGCTGCTAACATTGATCAGGCCGCTTTGGTAGTAACCATGGTTAAGCCCGCCACTTCCACCGGCTTTATTGACCGGTTTCTGGTAACAGCCGAAGCCTATGATATTCCTCAGGGTTTGATTTTTAATAAACAGGACATTTTGGATGAAGAAAGCCGCGAACTGCAGGAAGCACTTATCCTGATTTATTCCGATTTAAAAATTCCGTGTCTGAAAATCACCGCCACAACCGGCAACCTGGATGAAGTTCATGAATTACTGCGAAACAAAACCACGTTGATTGCCGGTCATTCGGGTGTGGGAAAATCTTCCTTGCTCAATCGGCTGTCACCGGAAATTAACCAGCCGGTAGGCGAGATTTCTGAATTTCATGAAAAGGGCATGCACACCACAACCTTTGCCGAGATGTTCCGGATTGATGATAAAACGTTTGTTATCGACACGCCGGGCATTAAAGAATGGGGACTGGTAAATATTACAGCAGAAGAGCTGTCGGATAATTTTCCCGAGATGCGGGCACTGCGCAGTGAATGCAGGTTTGGTTACCGATGTTTGCATGTGCACGAACCGCAATGTGCCGTGCGCGATGCGGTGGAGCAGGGAAAAATATCCATCAGCCGCTATACCAGCTACCTGAGCATGCTGGAGGATGAGGATAACCGGAGGTGATGTTCAGATTTTTCTTTTCGTATTTTGTAAAAACAACTTTATCAGCCTCAGAAACACATCCCCATTCATCAGCCTGAGATTCAACTTCATTTCATACCAAAGCCGCTGTTGCAGCGCCAGGCGCTCGGCTTCCGTACGGTTCATCGCCATAATCTTCCGGCATACGGCCAGTGTGGTTAGTGAATGCCTGCTGAACAACCTGAACTGCGCCCGGCTCCGTGCATTTGCCGTCAGCCTCCTTTTTACCAACATATCGGGCGAATACCTGAAATAAAACTGCCGGGCGGCACGGACCAGCACATCAAAATCTTCGTAATGCAGGTTTTCATCATAACCGCCTAATGCCTCCAGCACCTTGCGCCGGAACATGACCGTGGGCGGACAAATAAAATACCGGCTGATTAACTCCTTATATATATCGCCATCCGGAACGGAAGCATGCGGATATCTCCGGGAATGTCGGCCCAGTTCGCTTCCCTCCTCATTTATATATAGGGCATCGCCAAAATGCACACCGTATTCCGGCCCGGCCTTCGTCAAATCGTCCACACCCTTGCTTATCCGGTCGGGCATCAGCACGTCATCGGCTGCCAGGTCAATAATGAATTCGCCATGGCTCTGCCAAAAGGCCGCATTAAATGAACGGCAATGGCCGCGGTTAACCGGATTAAGCAAAACCCGGATATGCGGATGCTTTTCCTTTAGCCCTCCAATCACCTCCCGGCTCAAGTCAGTACTTGCATCGTCAACCAACCACAATTCAATGTTTGGATATGTCTGGTTTAAAACCGATTGCACGGCCTCCTCCACAAACCGTTCATGATTGTAACACAAACAGATAACCGATACCAGCGGATGACTCATAACGATTTTCGAAAAGTGTATCGTGGCGAAAGTTGCGCACCGAGGTGACGCTTAAAGGCCAACAGGGAAAAGTTAAGTTCACCGTTTATGGAAGATGTTCCCAAATCAATAAAACGAAAATCATTTGTACGGCACCAGTTGTAAATAAACTTCATCAGCAACACCACCGGACTCACCGAATCGTACGCTTCGTGGTGGTCGTAGTAAAAGGCATACAACACATCATTTGTAACACGCAGGCATAGAGCGGCTGCAGCTATTTCATTATTATCATAAACAGCAAACAGATGAGTACGATCGGGAAAGGACAAACCCAGTTGATTCACCTCATCCCTGCCCATGGATAAATAATACCCTTTGTGTTGCCTGCATCTCAGAATAAAGTCATAAATCTTCATGAGTTCCTGTAGTGGTAATTCCCTGGCGGTAAGCCCGGCTGTACGGGCCTGGCGCAACTTCCGTGCTTCCCATGTGTGCAACCCCAATTCAAAGTCATCCTTTTTAACGCTGAGCAATGCGCTGACTTCCGCATGAACCAGTGCATAACCACGCTGCACCAATAGCGGATGAAGCAGATCATACTGACGCGGGAAATACAACAAGGGAGCATGGATAAGTTCGACTTCCCTTATATCCCTTCTGATAAGTTCACCCTCGCAGTAACCGATGAAGTCGCTCAGCACTTCGGCCGGCAGGTTTTCATCAAACAGAAATGAGCCAAAGGGAGCGTATAGCCGGCTTATTGCCTTTACATCATCCGAATGAAAGTGAACCTCACCACAGGTGCACTTTCGTTTCGTATGAACAATGAAAAAAGACTGATACAACGCCTGCCGCTGGCAAAGATGTACAGGTAAATGAAATAATGAAGGCGTGTATCCCGAAGCAGGACCTACGGTTTCACCGCTAACAAACTGATAGCCGGAGCTCATTCGCAGTATTATACTTTTGTCTTCACGGCACTCCATGACTTGATATGCCAGCACACCTTTCCGGTAGCCAGATGATTTTGCTGAATATCGTAAACCGGAACTTCACATATCACTTCAACGGCCTCCTGATTTTGTAATGGCTTTATAACGTTATCATCCAACCAGTTATTTGTTATCTCAAAGCGTGCAAAGGCATCGCTTTTACCCTGAAAGTGATACATCATTTCCAGCTTTTTCATAATCAGGCGGTATTTACGTGCATCGAGTTTTTGCACCAGCATAAAACCTGTGGTAAACTCGGCCAGTGTAGCAAGGGCACATGCG
>JANWWN010000002.1:0-47284 GCA_025055435.1 Cyclobacteriaceae bacterium
AGGTTATGCCAATGAAAAAGTAGTTGTCCAAATCATCCGGATTACCGTAGCGATAATTTTTTCTGGTTATATCTCCATCGGAAACGTTGTCCAGATAATCAAAAAATGTTTTTCGGATTCCGGTTTCGAAAGCCACGTACATTTTGGGGTTAATGATGTATTTAAATCCACCCCCGAACGGAACGGCTGCCTGGACATCGCTGTATGCAACAGGTTTGCTGGTATAACCCGAAATGCCAAATAATCCGAGACCGGCAAATAAATAAGGAGTATATCGCATGGGCCGCTTACTGTCGCGCCAGTCCAGAAAATGATATTCAAATCCCAGGGCTGCTTCAAATAAGGAGATGGAGAAGGATGCATTTCGCAGAGCAGCAGCAGCATCCAGCGGTAATTCGCCGGCAGCCAGTTTTCCGGCCGTGAGTGTTGCCCGGAAACTGACAACTTTACTCAGGTTATTGCGGTAGAATACAGTTCCTGCCGGTGTACTGTTACCCAGCCTAAAAGTGCGAACCAGGTCGCCCGTGTAGTTAAATACACCTAATCCAAATCCTACTTCCGAGCGTTGTGCGCCGGCCGTAAACGAAGCCAGGATAAGAAAAATCGCTGCTGAACTGTTGGCGCGCATTATCTGAACTTAGCGCGATGGAACGTTTTGCCGAGGATGTAGGTTAAGCGCACGGTGGTGACCATGAAAATGTCGCGGTTGCTTTTGTTGCCACGAACATTTTCAATATTCTCCGCGCCGTATCCTGGCAACACTGTGTATGTTACACCATCCCTGCCGGTATAGGTATAAGTTGGCGTAGCTACTTCATTGCTGCGATACGACATGGCACGGGCCAGATGGTTGTTCCCGAATACTCCCAGATCAACGTAATTACGACTTACATCATCCAGGTAATCGGTAAAGGTGTACCTGAACCCAAACTCTGCGGCAATATCCATCACTTCATTTATCCGAAAACGTGCGCCAATGCCAATTGGTATAGCGGGCTGAATTCTTTTGTAAGGTTTTATTCCGTAGTTGGCATCTCCGGGCTGAAGGCTGGCAAATTGTCCTTCGGTGCCCAGCGGCTGGAGGTCAACCCACTGCCCGCCCTTTCCGGTAGGATTACCGGCTGCATCGGTGTCCGGTGCTTTAGCTTGCGGATTGTGGTGGAATACCGAGATGCCGGCATACAAATAAGGTGTCCATTGAACACGGCTGATGTAGGTGGACATGTTCTCCCATAAGTCAATCTGAGCAACGACAGACAATTCTTTTATGCGATTGCGGAAGGAAAGATTTCGGTTGTAGCGGAAAATACCGTTCTGCGTATCGCTCTGATCAGCCGATTCGGTATCGGAGCCACGGATTCCTCCGTACGTGAAGGCTGCCTGTAGCTGATAGCGCGGACCAAAACGATGGGTGAAAGATAACCCGATGGCAGGGCGTGTTAAACTTAAATCCGTACTAATGCGCTTTGGGGTTGGCGACAGATCGCCAAAATAGTTCAGTGAGTTTAGCGAAACACCGAGCATGTTATAAACTTTATCCTTGCCGAAATTTGATTTTCGGCCCCGGTAAGAAGCTATGCGTTTATTATTCTTCTTAATGTTTTTGCGGTTCATCTGTGCAGCCGCATCCCATGTAAATCCGCTGATAAACAACGTAGCCAACAGATAATAGACAGCTTTTTTCATTACCGGTAAGTGTTTATCTATCAATGAACTACAAATGTAGCCAAAAAATTAATTCCGGATATCCAGACCCCAGTTAAGCTTTTGCCGCAGCGTTTTGAAATAATGCTGACCCTCCAATTGCACCAAATTGGCGCGAAATGGAGCACGGGTTATGGTAAGCCGGGTGTTCCGGTCGATTTCCGTGAACCGCGAATCCAGGGTAGCCAGGAATTTATTCGAACGACCTTCTGCCTGCAGTGCGATTTCTGATGAGTCGGCCACCACAATGGGTCGCACGGTAAGGTTATGCGGACTTACCGGTGTGATAACAAAATTTCCGGAGCGCGGAAACACCAGGGGCCCGCCGCAACTCAACGAATACCCTGTCGAACCTGTTGGTGTTGCAATGATGATGCCATCAGCCCAGTAAGAGTTTAAAAATTCTCCATCGATAAAAGTATGCACGGTTATCATGGAGGAAGAGCCCTTTTTCATTAATGTAAAATCGTTGAGGGCAAAATTGAGTTTGCCGAATATTTTTTTATTCGATTTTAATTGAAGCAGCGCCCGTTGGTCGAGTTTGAAATCCTGCTTCATAATTTTTTCCAGAGCCGCCTCGGTTTCTTCTTTACTGATGGTAGCCAGGAAACCGAGACGTCCGGTGTTAATGCCCATAACCGGAATTTCCGCAGCACCGATGTGGGTGATGGTTTGCAGCAGGGTTCCGTCACCGCCAATGCTCAAAAAAGCATCAACTGCCGGCAATTTCTGCCCGGGAACATACACCTTCCATGCGGCATTTTCTATGTGATGCTTTTTAAGTGATGTAAGAAAAGAATCCGATAAAAAGATGCGCGCATTACTGCGAGCAAGCACATCCAGAACATGCCGGACGAAGCCAACTTCCTGGCGGGTTAGTTCTTTGCCATGAACTGCTATTTTCATTCACGGGTTTGGTTCGGGCGTTTAGCAATGAAGCTACAAATTAGCGAAAGGATGCGAGAACTTAAATGTCAAGGTAGCGCAACAGCATGTCCAGCCGCTCTTTTTCGCTGCCTACCGGCCGGCTTTCCTGGTAGCGCCCGATGACTTTGTATCCGAACCGTTCCAGTGTGGCCACCGTTCGCGATAAGTCGGTTTGGTTGAGTTTTAACGTTAGCCGAATTTTACCCGGATCGGACGGGTCTTCTTTTACAATACTGCTTAGAATTTTAACCCGGTTCTCCTCAATCAATCGGCTGATTTCCGCAAGCGAATAGTCAGAGTGGTTCATGTACAACACGAGAATTCCCCCCGGCATCTGTACCGCAGCCGATTGGGCAAAAAAGGCTAATGCATCCTGAACGGTAATCACACCAACATATTGTTGTGAATCATCCAATACGGCCACCAGCTGAAGTTTATGCTCGGAGGCCGTTTTCAGCACATCGTACAGGTGGCTTTGAAGAGAAACAAAACACTTGCTTCCGATAAGCTGAAATTCGCTAACCTTTTTTTCTATGCTGTTACTTTCCAGAATGATCTGTTCGGAGATAAAACCCAGGAATTGCCGGTCGCGCACCACAGGCAGGTGCGGACAATAAAATTCATCCATCCACACCAACGCTTTGTGGGCGTCATCATCCGCTTTAAGCGGAGGAATCATCTGGTTAATCATTTCACCGGCAGTCACGGCAAAAATTTTTATCTATATACGTTTCTCTTTCAGAAAGTCGCTTACCAAATCGTTAAATTTTTCCGGATGCTCCATCATCGGAGCATGGCAACACCGGTCAATAAAGCGCAACGTGGAATTGGGCAAAAGCCGGTTAAACTCGTGTGCCACCATAGGCGGAGTGATGGTGTCGTTTAATCCCCAAATTAAAAGTACGGGTACTTTAATCTGCGGAATTTCTTCGGCCATATTATGGCGCTGAGCCGATTTGGCAATGGCTACTATGCGCATGGCCTTGGGTATGCTGTTGGTTGTTTCGAATACTTCGTCAACCAGTTCTTTCGTGGCTACTTTCGGGTCATAAAAAGTGTATTCCACACGTTCCTTAATGTACTCGTAATTTCCACGCTTGGGGTAGGAACCGCCCATGGAATCTTCAAACAATCCCGAGCTTCCGGTGAGCACCAGTTTTTGAACTTTATCCGGATTTTTCAGTGTATAAACCAACGCGATATGACCTCCCAGGCTATTTCCCATGATAATCATGTTATCCAGCTGAAGGTAGGTTACAAATGCTTCAACAAACTTCCGTAATCCTTCCAGCCCTGCCTCCTTTAGGGGCATATCGTAGATGGGTAACATGGGTATCACGACCCGGTAGTCTTTACTAAAGCGGCTGACTACTCCCTCCCAGTTGCTTAACGCACCAAACAAACCGTGTAGCAACAGCAGCACGGTTCCCTCCCCTTCATCAACAAATTTAAATCCTCCTGCCTCTTTAACCTGTAATGTCATGACTGAGTTGGCGAAAAAGTACAAAAAAATAAATAATGGTAAACAGCCCGGAAAAATTAATAACGATGGGGTTTTTCATCCGGGTAAAACATGAGTTAACGCATTACCCAGGATTCGGTAAGTCCACGATTCTTCCACCCACCACGGAAGGTTTGCTTTAAGTGAATCCACCAGCCAGATTAGCAACGCCAGCCAGAAAACTGATTTCACCGCCCCCAGCAGCGCACCCAATACCTTATCCGGGAAACCGAAAATGGTTTTATGCAAAGCCCAACTCATTAAGGCTCCTGCCGTTCGGACAATCAACAGTGTTACAGCAAACACCAAAACAAACGACAGTAGCGGAAGCCATTTATCGTTTACGTGCACATGCGGACGCAGTGTCGATGTTATTTCGGCAGTTAAAAAAATCCCGGCCACTACACCAAGCACAAGCGCGGCCAGGGAAAAAACCATAAATACAAATCCTTTATGGTATCCGCTTATAATACCCAGGCCAAGAAAAATGAGTAAAACACCATCCAAAAAATTCAAGCGGAGAGTAGTTTCTTAACCCACTCGGAAATTTGCTTACCATCGGCCTGGCCTGCCAGTTTTTTGGTTGCAACACCCATTACCTTGCCCATATCCTGTGGGCCCACCGCGCCCACTTCGTTAATTATCTTTTTCAATTCGGCCTGAAGCTCTTCTTCACTTAACTGTTTTGGAAGATACCGGCTGATGATCTGAAGTTGAAATAATTCCCTTTCAGCCAGGTCGGTGCGACCCTGTTGCTGAAAAATTTCAGCCGACTCTTTTCGCTGTTTCGCAGCCTTCATCAGCAGTTTGTTCTCCGCATCGGGCGTAAGTTCAGTTACTCCGCCTTTTTCTGTTTCAGCGAGAAGTATAAGCGACTTGATACCGCGCAGCGCCTCCAGCTCTTCTTTATTTTTTGCCAGCATGGCTTTTTTAATGTCGGCATCAATGGTTGATTTTAGACTCATGGTTGAAGCGATAACTGAAGCAAAAGTAAAAAGAATACAGGTTTCGTTTTGGCTTAAGTTGTAATATTGAAGGAAAATACATGACGCGCCTGAGTGT
Source organism: Cyclobacteriaceae bacterium (assembly GCA_025055435.1). Lineage (GTDB taxonomy): Bacteria > Bacteroidota > Bacteroidia > Cytophagales > Cyclobacteriaceae > UBA2336. Next base: position 5,195 of record JANWWN010000002.1, read on the forward strand.
CAACATCAACAAGATTGCCACGTTGCGAAACGCGCGTGGTGGTAACAACCCGGATGTGGTAAAGGCCGCTATTGACTGCGAACGTTTTGGCGCCCAGGGTATCACCGTGCACCCACGGCCCGATGAACGGCATATCCGTTATGCCGATGTCCTGGCTCTGGCACCGGTGCTGACCACCGAATTCAATATCGAGGGTTTTCCGGATGATCGTTACCTGAAACTCTTACGCGAGGTTAGACCTGCACAAGCCACGCTTGTGCCGGACAAACCGGATGTTATTACTTCAAACACCGGGTGGGATACCGTATCTCATCAATCGTTCCTTCAGGAAGTTATTGAAGAGATAAAAAAATATGCCGGCCGTGTTTCGGTATTTATAAACCCTGAACCCGTTATGGCCGAAGCAGCTGCACGCGCCGGAGCCGACCGCGTAGAACTGTACACCGAACCGTATGCACGGCTTTATCGGCAAAACCGTGAACAGGCTGTTAAACCTTATGTGGAAACTGCACTTGCCGCATACCAGGCCGGACTGGCCGTAAATGCGGGCCACGATCTGAACCTGGAAAATCTGCGTTTCCTGCGTCAATCTATTCCTCATTTGGCCGAAGTCTCCATCGGGCACGCCCTGATTTGCGATGCCCTGTATTATGGACTGGAGAATACCATTCAGCTTTATCTGCGCGAACTGCGCGGATAATTTGCCTAACTTGGTCATTCCAAACGTAACTTATGGACCTGAGAAAAAAATTTTCCGATGCCGACTTCGAGCGCATCCGCAAAGCCGTGCGCGAAGCCGAGGCTAACATATCGGGCGAGATTGTGCCGGTGATGGTACCGCAAAGCGGATATTACACCATAGCCAATTACAAGGCAGGTATTATCCTGGGATTACTCGCTTTTCTTGGCATTATCGTCTTTGACCGCTTTATGCCCCGCTATGCGCTGTACGACCCGTTGCTCATGTTTATTATTGTAGTAGCAGCCGGCCTGCTCGGATCCATTTTACCGCAGTTCTCCGACAGCATACGGCGATTGCTGGTAACGCAGCTGCATATGGACAACGCCACACGGCAGCGCGCTGAAAATGCTTTTCTTGAAGAAGAAGTCTTTAACACGCGCCACCGCACCGGTATTCTGATTTTCATTTCTTTTTTTGAACACGAAGTTATTGTGCTGGCCGATCGCGGCATCAGCAAAGTAGTGGAACAAAAAGTGTGGGATAAGCTCGTTAGTGATTTAACTGATAATATCCGAAAAGGAAAAGTAATTGAAGGCCTGGAAGCTACTATTAAACGATGCGGAGAAATACTGCTGGAACACGGCTTTAAAAAGACCGGTGATGACATCAACGAACTGCGCGATGATCTTCGCCTTGGATAATTGGCTCGTTAAAAAATTTATCATGACCCGATTATTAACTGCCTGTTTATTTGTTTTAAGTGCCACTGCGTTTGCCCAGCTTGACGTACCGGAATTGTGGGGCATGCGTGTTCACGATGAAGCCGGCCTGCTCTCACCCCAAATGCGCGAACAGCTGGAAACCCGCCTGAAGCAATACGAAGACTCCACTTCCAACCAGATTGCCATACTCATCATTCCTTCGCTGAAAGGTGAAGTACTGGAAGATTACTCCCTGCGCGTAGCTGAAAAATGGAAACTGGGTCAAAAGGAAAAAGATAATGGTGTGTTATTGCTGATTGCCGTTGAAGACCGCAAGATGCGCATCGAAGTGGGTTACGGATTGGAGGGTGTATTGCCCGATGTTATCTGCAGCCGCATCATCCGGAATGAAATTGCTCCGCGGTTCAGGCGAAATGAATTCGATGAAGGTGTATGGGCAGGCATTGTGGCCATTACGCAGGCCATTGGCGGAGAATACACTGCCGGGGAAGGAGACGGTGAGGGCTTTGAACCGTTAACACCCGGTGAGAAAGCGTTGGCAAGTTTATTTGTTTTCACCATTCTGGGTGTTTTCACATTCATAGGATTAAAAGCCAAGGGGGCTGCCGGGTGGTTTCTTTATTTATTCCTGATTCCTTTTTATGCCGTGTTTCCGGGAAGCATTCTCGGGTTCGCTGTAGGTATTCCTATTTTACTCGCTTATCTGGTGGGCTGGCCTTTCCTCCGGTTTCTCTTCAAACGTAAAGGGTGGATCACCCTTACTTCCTCTGGTGGCTCCTCGGGTAGTGGAGGATGGTTCAGTGGTAGCAGTGGGTGGTCATCGGGTGGAGGTGGCTGGTCGGGCGGAGGTGGAAGCTTTGGCGGAGGCGGAAGCAGTGGGGGGTGGTAGGAACCCGGCGCAATTGACTGACTTATCTCGCTCCAGAAAAATCTTCAAAACATCCTGTCCTCTTTTTCCTGTATTTTTGGCCCTTTCCATTCACTCATGAAAAGGGATAAAATCATCTTCGATCTCATCGAAAAAGAAAAGAAGCGTCAGCAGCAGGGCATTGAACTTATTGCCTCCGAAAACTTTACCTCGCCCCAGGTAATGAAAGCCATGGGCACCGTGCTGACTAACAAGTATGCCGAAGGCTTACCCGGCAAGCGCTACTACGGTGGCTGTGAAGTGGTGGATGAAATCGAACAGTTGGCCATCGACCGGGCCAAACAGCTCTTCAATGCCGAATGGGCCAACGTGCAGCCTCACTCTGGTGCCCAGGCCAACGCTGCCGTTATGCTGGCCTGCCTGAAACCGGGCGATAAAATTATGGGATTCGATTTATCGCATGGCGGGCACCTTACGCATGGCTCGCCTGTAAACTTTTCAGGAAAATTGTATCAACCGGTTTTTTATGGTGTAGAACCCGAATCCGGCCGTATTGACTTCGATAAGGTAATTGAAACAGCAAAACGCGAAAAACCCAAATTGATTATTTGCGGGGCATCGGCATACAGCCGCGACTGGGATTACAAGAAACTGCGCGAAGCCGCCGATGCCGTAGGCGCGTTGCTGATGGCCGACATCGCCCATCCGGCCGGTCTTATCGCACGAGGTTTGCTGAACGACCCGATGGAATACTGCCACATCGTAACCACAACTACGCACAAAACGCTGCGCGGACCGCGCGGTGGCATGATCCTGATAGGTAGAAACTTCGATAATCCCTGGGGATTGAAAACCCCGAAAGGTGAGCTGCGGAAAATATCGGCTATTCTGGATTCAGGCGTGTTTCCGGGTACACAGGGCGGACCACTGGAACACGTTATTGCTGCCAAGGCCGTAGCTTTTCAGGAGGCATTGTCGGATGAGTACCTGCATTACGTGGTGCAGGTGGTGAAAAATGCAAAAGCCATGGCCGATGCTTTTATGAAAAAGGGCTATACCGTCATTTCCGGCGGCACCGACAACCATTTGATGTTAATTGACCTTCGGTCCAAGGGATTAACCGGCAAAAAGGCAGAAGAAGCCCTGATAAAAGCCGATATCACCATCAACAAAAACATGGTTCCTTTTGATACGCAATCGCCTATGGTAACATCGGGTATGCGCATTGGCACACCGGCCATAACCACACGCGGCATGAAGGAAAAGGACGTTGTTAAGATTGTTGAACTGATTGATGAAGTGCTAATGGCCCCGGATGACGAAGAGAACATCAGAAATGTCCGAAAGAAAGTTCATGCACTAACCCGCAAGTTCCCGTTGTACGCATAGACTATGAGCGAAGAAAAGGAAATGACATTTCTGGACCACCTGGAGGAGCTGCGGTGGCATATTATCCGGTCGGTGTTTGCCATTCTCATCTTTACCATTGTGGCTTTCGTCATGGCTCCCTGGGTTTTCAACAACATTATATTTGCGCCAGCCCGGCCCGATTTTATTTTTTATGACTGGATGTGCAGCCTGGGCAAGCTTACCGGCAACGAAGAAACACTGTGTGTAAAAGAAATCCCTTTCAAAATCCAAAGTCGTTACATGACCGGCCAGTTCATGATGCACATCACGGCATCGCTGGTCATGGGCCTGGTTATCGCCTTTCCGTATGTGGCCTGGGAAATATGGCGCTTTGTAAAACCCGGATTGCTGAAAAATGAACGCAGGTATGCACGAGGTGCCGTTTTTTATATCAGCCTGCTGTTTTTTACCGGGGTAACCTTCGGTTATTTCATCATGTCGCCAGTGGCGGTTTATTTCCTTTCCACATACAGCATCAGCGACCTGATTGTTAATGAATTCGACATAACCTCCTACGTATCAACCATCGTAACACTGGTACTGGGCAGCGGCTTATTATTTCAGTTGCCTGTGGTTGTTTATTTCCTTACCCGTGTGGGGCTGCTCACGCCGGAATTCATGCGCAGCAATCGCAAATTCGCCATTATCATCATATTGGTAATTGCTGCCATTGTTACACCGCCCGATCCTTTCAGCCAGACGCTGATTGCCATTCCGTTGTTTTTACTTTACGAAATCAGTATTTTAATATCGGCTTACGTGGTTCGGCAAAACCGTAAACGTGAGGCCGCAGAAAACTGAAATACCATGACCATTGCAGCGGGCAGCGACCACGCCGGATTTGAGCACAAGGAATTTCTTAAAAACTGGCTCGAGAAAAAAGGATATACGGTGAATGATTTCGGAACCCACAGTGCCGAATCAACCGATTATCCTGATTACGCCCATCCGGTAGCCCATGCAGTCGAAAGCGGTAAAGCCGATTTTGGCCTGTTGATTTGCGGAAGCGCCAACGGAATGGCTATAACTGCCAACAAACATGCCGGTATACGCGCGGCCCTTTGCTGGAACGAAGAGGTCGCCTCGTTGGCACGTCAACATAACAACGCCAACATCATCTGCATACCTGCGCGTTTCACTTCGCCTGATGAGGCCCGGGCAATACTGGAAAAGTTTCTTTCAGCACAGTTTGAAGGAGGACGGCATCAGCGCAGGGTGGAAAAAATCAATTGTTAGCTTTTTTTATCCACTTATCATCTCGCCTTTCATACTTTTTTTCCAGGTCAGGAATGCGCCGCGCAAAAGGCGCCAGTTTATTTTCAGGATCCAAAACAATATCCGGTGGATCTAAACGGAACAATTTCTCAACCAATATCACCGACTCATACGTATTCGGTTGGCTAAATATCCTGTTCGTAAGCACAGGATCGGTAAACGGAGGAGCAGGTGTATTGTAAATAAAAACAGTAGGGTTGCCGCTGAGGTCGAGAACACGCTTATCCTTCCATACCGGCTCGGGCGTTTGTACCAGCAACTTTTCGTACCGGACAGGCGCTATCTCATATCGTGCCAGGTACGCCAGCGCAACTGTGCCGGCTAAAAAAAGCCCTATGTGAATTTCGGCAAATCTTCTTTTAATGAGGAGAAAATGGTGGGTAAGTAAAAAACTCAAGGCAGGCACTGCCGGCAGGAATGATTGGGGACGCAAGTCTTTTGCAAGAAGTGCATGAATAACCGCTATCACCAGCCAGAGCATCATGATTTGCAACAGTTGCGACTGATACTTGGTTAGCCGGGCATTTCGGTTTAGCACAAAAAATGAAAGAAACAGGAAAAACAAAGGCACGGAAAACAAAATGAGCAGGTCCGGAACAGGTAGTAGTGCAGGCGAAGCCGAATTCAAACTGGCATGGTAAAACCTTTCCAATAAATCGTTTAATGAGTGACGGTAATGATAAAAGCCTGTCAGTAATCCGTGCGGAAGCATAAATCCGAAAAGCAACAGAAAAAATCTTCTTAACGAAAGTCGGGTAAAAAGCAACAAAATGATAATTACGCCGGGAAGGAACAATGCATACGTAAACACCAGCAGGGAGGCTAATCCTAAACTCAGCCCCAGGTTAAGGTCAGTTTCATCATGGTGTTCACGAAATTCCACTTCGTCCATTAATAGTTTCAGCGCAACAAGCAAAAAGCCAAAGGCCGGTAACTCGGCTGTGAGCGCAAGCATATCGAAAGAGACCATCAGCAGTATGGAAAAAACAAGAGCCGGCACCAGGGTACTTTCAGGAAATGCTCTTTTTGAAATAAGTAGAAGACCGTAGTACGCACCAAAAAAGAACAAAAGAATCCCCGACAAAATATGCCGCCCAATCAACGATTTACCCACTAACCATTGGCAAAAACCGTAAAACAAGGCTGCAAGCGGTGGCGTGCGGTCTGTAATCTCAGCATACATCAAAAAGCCATCGCGTACCTTTTGTCCGACCATTATTGACTTGAGTTCCGGCAAAATCATGCCGGGCCAGTCAAACATCCAGGGTAGAATGAGCAGCGACATCAGCAAAAACAGGCCCAACAGGCGGTAAGGATCGGTGGATCGGAAGTAGTTTAGCATAAAGAAGCCGAAAAATAGAAAGCCCCGGCCACACCAGGAAAGCTTAGCCTGCCTGCTTGGTTATTGCCTTTGGAACGACCATATTTGTTGCATGAGCGGAAGTGCACGACAGCAGAAAGTGGCGCGCCTGATTTTGAAAGAACTGAGCGCAATTTTTCAAAAGGACAAGCGGGGTATTCTGGGCGATTCCTTCCTATCCATAGCCGATGTGCGTGTGAGTCCTGATTTAAGTGTAGCCAAAGTGTACATCAGCCTGATGCTCGATAAAGATAAGACCGCCACGCTGAATAAACTGAACATTCATAAAAAAGAAATACGAAAGGCACTGGGCGACCGTATTCGCAATCAGGTTCGCATCATTCCCGAGCTGATTTTTATTAAAGATGAAGTCGAGGAAAATGCCATGCGCCTGGAAGCACTTATTAAAAGCCTGAATATTCCTCCGGCATCCGACCAAGCCGTATGAATTTTCCGCTATTTGTAGCGTTGCGGTATCTGGTTACCCGCAGAAAAAAAAATTTCATTCACATCATTTCATTTTTAGCGCTGGGAGGCGTTGCCTTCAGTACTGCAGCGCTCATCATTGTGCTGTCGGTATTCAATGGTCTGGAAGAGCTGCTCCGCTCGCTTAACAACTCCTTCGATGCAGAACTGAAAATTGAACCGGCCAAAGGAAAAACATTTGCCGTTAACGATTCGCTGCTTCAGGTAATAAAAAACACTGCCGGAGTTGAACTGGTAACCGAAATCATTGAAGACTATGCCTATGTACGCTACCGCGATGCCAACCAGGTGGTAACTTTAAAAGGAGTAAGCGATAACTTCCTGGACCACCATCGAATAGACGATAAAATTGTTGCCGGCCGGTTGATACTGAAAGAGGGTGAAACACCCTACGCCCTGATTGGCAGAGGCATTCAATATAAGTTATCGGTTGCCGTAGAAGATAATCAGTACATGTTACAGCTGTATTACATCAAAAATTCAGCACGTGCCGGCTTAACTGATATCTCCCGCTTGTATGCCAGAAAGTCTATACTCCCGGGAGGCATCTTTTCAATTGTTCAGCAGCTGGATGATAACTACATTATTGTGCCACTGGACGTTGCACGCGATTTAATGGACATGGGCAACAGGCGCACGGCACTTGAAATCAAACTCCGGCCCGGGTACAGCCAGCAATATGTTCAACAACAACTTCGTCAACGCCTGGGTCAGTCATTTCATGTGCTGAACCAGGACGAACAACACCGTGATTTGTACAGGCTTCTTAAAATGGAAAAATTATTCACCTTCCTGTCGTTGTCAGTACTGGTTGCTGTAAGCGCCATCAATATCTTTTTCATCTTGACCATGCTGGCCCTGGAAAAAAAGCGCGACATCTCCGTGCTGGCTGCCTTAGGGGCAACTCCACGCCTTATCCGTAATATCTTTCTATTGGAAGGGGTACTGATTGCTGCCGCAGGTACGGTTACCGGCCTGTTATCAGGAGGCTTAGTCGTCATGCTGCAACATCAATTTGGTTTTATCGGCATGGGCATGGAGACTTCGGTTACGGAGGGCTACCCGGTAAAAATTATCCCAACTGATTTTATTTCGGTAATGTTGCTCGTTATCATCCTTACCATCCTCATCGCCACCAGGCCTGCCGTTCAGGCTGCAAGACTTATTTCCGTGCGCAACCTGTAAGATTCATGTATGAAATAGGCCCAATTTGAAAACTTTTTAAGAATCGTTTTCCTTAACTTGGAGGTTCGTTTTTAAAGCGAAGTCTGACTCGGCCTGTCAGGCTCTCCAAAAAGGCGCGTTTTCATGAAGGTTTCAGCAGCGCAACCCTTTCAAATTGTGTACTCGCTCTACCTGCACGAGTACCTGGGCTACCTGTTTGAATCCTACATTGTTCATCTGGATGACCGCGGCCGGCTTACCTACCAACATCAGAATATTTCATCAAAAAATGCACGTGAATTTGCCCGTGGTCTTGATGAAAATGACTTTGAGCTGGTCAGGCTCATGGATTCCATTCAGCAGGAAGTTATTGTTCGCAAGTTCTCGGGCAGGCCGTTGAAGCCGGAAGAATTTTTTCCCCGGGTTTATCATCCGGAAAAAGGTGAAGTCCATCTGCAGGAACACATCGAATTGTATTTGGAAGAAAAACGGGCAGCTATTCTGGAGCTGCTAAAAGGTAAGATGCTGTTCGAAATGGGTAACGACGGAGAGCCCACGCATCGCAAAATAGAAGTGCTCGAAAAACGGGCTTCTGTTCACTTCCATTTTAAAAGAACCGAAAAAGGCACGGTGTACTTCCCAACCATCCTTCACGAAGGTAAGCGCGTTGATTTGCCTAACCCTTCCGCCTACCTGGTTTGCAAAAATCCGGCATGGCTGGTGTTGAATAATAAGCTGTACGGCTTCGAAAAATTTGTTGACGGTAAAAAATTGCAACCTTTCCTCACCAAGAAAGAAGTAAGCATTCCCAAAAACCTGGAAGAAACTTACTACAACCGGTTTGTGGCACCGCTCATTGCATCGTTCGATGACGTGGAGGCCAGTGGTTTTGAAATCAACAAAAAGACATACGACCCCATGCCCGTGCTTACCTTATCGGAATTGCAAACCACTCAGCAGCCGGCACCGGCACTGTTTGGAGGTAGCACCGAAGAAGACAAAAGTGATGAAACGGGTAAAATTTATTTTGACCTGTCGTTTAAGTATGGTAAGCATCGGTTTCAGGGAAGAAACCGCGTGCCGGTAAGCGTAACAGTCGAACAGATCAATGATGATTTTGTTTTCCACCGGGTTGTGCGTTGTCTGGATTCAGAAAAAAAATTTCTCAACACCCTCCAGAAACTGGGTCTTCCGATGAAGGATTTCAATACAGTGATGTCCAAATCGGAGGCCTTTTCCTGGCTAAACGAAAACCGTGTTAACCTGCTCAATCTCGGATTTGAGGTTGCCCAACCGCAACACCACGATAAAAAATATTTCGTTGGAAAAGCCTCCATCGAAATTGAAGTAAAAGAAAGCATCGACTGGTTTGATATACACGCTAAAATCAAGTTTGGTGATTTTGAAATTCCCTTTAAGGAATTGCGCAAATTGATTCTGAAAAAGAAAGTAGAGTTTAAGTTACCCAACGGTGAAATAGCCATCATTCCGGAATCATGGCTAACCAAATATGCTGACTTGTTTGCACTAAGTGAGTCGGAAGAAAAAACCGATAAGGCGGTGCTTCGTAAGCACCATCTCAACCTGGTGCGCGAACTGGAAGAAAGCAATCTGGCCAAGGTACACATCAGCGAAAAGCTGCGGCAGCTAACGCAATTTACCGGAATTAAAGATTACGATTTACCTAAAGGATTTCAGGGCGAGCTGCGTCCTTATCAGAAAGCCGGATATAACTGGCTGCGATTTCTGAACGACTATCGGTTGGGCGGATGTCTTGCCGATGACATGGGTTTAGGCAAAACCGTTCAGGCCCTGGCTTTGCTTCAATCGGAAAAAGAAGCCGGACGCGGCACTTCGCTGGTCATTATGCCCACTTCGCTCATTTACAACTGGGAAGTAGAGGCCGCGCGCTTCACGCCTCAACTACGCGTGTTGACCTTTACCGGAACACAACGCAACAAGGATATCCGACAATTTGACCAATACGATGTTATTCTTACTTCGTATGGAATAACCCGTCTGGATATTGACCTGCTCAGGCAATTCTATTTCAACTACATTATACTTGATGAGTCGCAGGTTATTAAAAACCCTTCATCCATCATTGCAAAGGCTGTACGCGAACTGCGTTCAAGGTATAAACTCACCCTGACGGGAACACCACTGGAAAACACGGCGATGGACCTGTGGTCGCAAATGACGTTCATTAACCCCGGTTTGCTGGGATCGCAAAGTTACTTTCGCCAGGAATACCAGCTTCCCATTGAAAAGAAAAACGATGAAGCAAGAGCGAAAAAACTGAATGCCATTATCAAGCCGTTTATTTTGCGCCGGCATAAATCACAGGTTCTTACCGAACTCCCGGAAAAAGCCGAATATATCCATTACTCGGAAATGACACCTGAGCAGGCAAAAAAATACGAAGAAACGAAATCGTATTACCGCAGCAAGATTCTTGATTTGATTGACCGGGAAGGAATGAACAACAGCCGGTTTATGATATTAGAGGGTTTAACCAAGCTGCGTCAGCTGGCCAACCATCCGCGCATGCTGGAACCCTCCTATTCCGGCGACTCCGGTAAAATGGAGGACATTACTCACATGCTGGAAAATGCCCTGCTGGAAGGACACAAGGTTTTGGTGTTCAGCCAGTTTGTTAAACATCTCGATATAATCCGTCAACATCTTAGAAAACAAAAAACAGACTTTGCATACCTGGACGGCTCCAGCATTGACCGCAGGGAACAGGTTGAGAAATTCAACAACAATCCGGCTGTACGGGTCTTTCTCATCTCGATAAAGGCAGGAGGCCTTGGTTTAAACCTTACCCAGGCTGATTATGTGTTTATTCTGGACCCCTGGTGGAACCCGGCTGTTGAAGCGCAGGCTGTTGACCGCGCCTATCGCATCGGCCAAAAGCAAAAGGTGTTTACCTATAAATTCATAACGCGGAATTCAGTAGAAGAGAAAATCCTTGTACTGCAGCAAAAGAAACTCAAGCTCACCACCGAACTTATCCCTACCGAAGAAAGCATAATGAAGCAACTTACACGCGAAGATGTGCTGCAGATGTTGTCGTAAGGTGCCGCTTCTTCCATCGGTTATGCGACCATAGCCACTCGGCCGGCCGCTGGTGTATAGACCTTTCAATTGCGGCCGCATAGCGATGAATCAGCGTATCCGAATCATTAGAAAAGGGCGGATTGCCCAGAAATTGAAACTCCACGGAATAATATCCTCGACCCGTTTTCCGGACCCGTGCATAATAAACCGGAAATCCGGTTGTGTTGGCAAGTATCTGAGGCGCCAGAAAAAAAGCCGTATCCTGGTGCAGGAAAGAGGTGATTATTTTTTTATCCCGCTGAAGACCGGGATACTGGTCAGCTACAATGGCTACGATCCGGATAAGATTTTTTCTGCTCAGATTTTCTCTTCCCACCTGAAAGCGTTCAATCGGATATGCGCCAAACCGGCAACGCCCTGCTAAGGAAAACTGGTTCGCAAACCGACTGCGCTGGGCCTGATAAACAAAATCAAGCTGAGCAGGCAGTTGAACACTCCCGGCAGCAAGCAACCACTCCCAGTTAAAAGTGTGGGAAGCCAAGACCAGAACAGATTGTTGTTGGCTGGTATGCGCAGCCAGTACTTCAGGGTTGGTAAATATCACACGTTGTGTCAGTTCATCGCGGTTAATGGTGAGCAATTTCAGGGTTTCAACAACATAATCAGAAAGATTGCGGTAAAACTCGCGGGTTATTTTTCGGATTTCTGCTTTCGGTTTATCCGGGAAAGCCTTGTGCAGATTTCGTATAACCAGTTGCTTCCGATACCTTACAACATAGCAGGAAATAAAAAAAAGAAAATCAGAAACGAAGTACAATACCGACAGCGGAAGACGGGAAATCAAACGCAACACAAACATATCGGTGGTAAGTTAGCAAGTCTTGCTAATTTTACATTGAATAAGAAAAGCATGAAGGACAACGTAGTAATCATCACCGGCGGAACATCGGGTATCGGTAAAGCACTGGCGTTTGAATTCGGAAAACATGGCGCACAGCTGCTAATTACCGGCCGTAACCCTTCCGAGCTTGAAAAAACATTGAATGAATTACAGTCGGCTGGTATCCGGGCATCGGGCATGCAGGCTGATGTAAGCCGGGAGGAAGACAACAGGCGAATGGCTGAAGAAGCAATCCGTTTGTACGGTAAAATCGATATACTCATCAACAACGCCGGCATTTCCATGCGCGCCTTGTTTGAAGAAGCGGACATAAACGTGATAAAACAGGTCATGGATATCAACTTTTATGGTGCATTGTATGCCACTAAATATTGCCTGCCTGAAATCAAACGAAATAAAGGATCTATCGTAGGGATTTCTTCCATTGCAGGCTTTCGCGGGCTACCCGGCCGCACGGGCTACTCGGCTTCCAAGTTTGCACTGAATGGTTTTTTGGAGGTACTGCGCACGGAATTGCTGAAAACCGGTGTTCACGTACTAACAGCTTGTCCGGGTTTTACGGCCTCCAATATCCGTAAACGGGCACTCACGGCACACGGAGCCATGCAGGGCGAATCGCCCCGAAATGAAAAGAAAATGATGACCGCTGAAGAATGTGCCCGACATATCTACCGGGCCACCGTTAAACGCAAGCGCACGCTGATATTAACCACAGAAGGCCGGCTGGCCGTATGGCTCAACAAATGGTGGCCTTCGCTGGCTGATAAACTGGTATATAATGCGTTTGCAAAAGAGGATAACTCGCCTTTGCGTTAAACCCTACTTCGGTGCCCAAAACCAAAACCCTTTTTTTTTGTCAGAACTGCGGTCACGAATCGCCCAAGTGGATGGGCCGTTGCCCGGCCTGTAACCAGTGGAACACGTTTGTTGAAGAAGTGGTAGTAAAAACGCCTGCTGCCCGACACCCCTCTGCCGGTCCGGCTAAACCGGTGTTACTTCATGATATTGATTCGGCCGGGGAGTATCGCATTGTTACTCCTGATGCCGAACTGAACCGCGTGCTGGGCGGCGGGCTGGTACCCGGTTCGCTTGTGCTGATTGGCGGTGAGCCGGGAATCGGCAAGTCAACATTGCTGCTACAACTGGCACTTCACTTTAAAGATGTGCAGGTGTTATACGTATCGGGTGAAGAAAGCGGACAACAAATTAAAATGCGGGCCGACCGCCTGAAAAACAATTCCATTGCAACCGGCCATATTCACGTATTTACCGAAACCCAAACACAGGGTATTCTTAAAGCGGCAAGAGAGCTCAATCCAGGCCTGCTCATCATCGATTCCATACAAACGCTTTATTCCGATTTACTCGACTCAGCTGCAGGAAGTATTGCCCAGGTGCGTCAGAGTACCGCCGAACTGATGCGCTTTGCCAAAGAAACCGCGACGCCCGTTTTCATTATTGGTCACATCACCAAAGACGGTACCCTGGCAGGACCCAAAGTACTGGAGCATATGGTTGACACCGTGTTACAGTTTGAAGGTGACCAGCACCTGGCCTACCGCATTTTGCGCACCACGAAAAACAGGTTTGGCAGCACTTCGGAACTGGGCATCTACGAAATGCGAAGCTCCGGTCTGCGCGAAGTGTCCAATCCGTCGGAAATTCTCATCTCGCAAAAAGACGGGCCGGTAAGCGGAACCACCATTGCAGCCACGCTGGAGGGTAATCGTCCGTTGCTCATCGAAGTACAGTCGTTGGTCAGCCCGGCATCGTATGGCACGCCACAGCGCAGCACCACAGGTTTCGACCATAAGCGACTGAACATGTTACTGGCTGTGCTGGAAAAACGTTGTGGCTATCGCATGGGCATGCACGATGTGTTTGTAAACCTGGCAGGCGGTATTAAAGTTGAAGATCCTGCATTGGACCTGTCCTTGTGTGTTTCACTGGTTTCTTCACTAGAAGAATTACCTGTATCGGAAAAAATATGCTTCGCTGCCGAGGTAGGACTGGGAGGCGAATTACGCGCTGTTAACCGCATGGAACAACGCATTGCCGAAGCTGAAAAACTGGGCTTTGAAACCCTGTATGTTTCGCGCTTCAGCCTGAAGAATATCGATCATAAAAAAATAACAATCCGGCTGAAAGCTTTCGGAAAATTAACTGAAGTGTTTGCCGACTTATTCGGCAGTCTGTAATCTTTGCAATCGCATTCTAGAAATTATGGAAAACTTCTTCACCGGCACGCTGGGTATATCCGAAAACGTTTTCAGTTATGTGTTGCTGCCTTTTCTCATTTTTCTGGCGCGCATCATGGATGTTTCCATCAACACCATTCGTATCATTTACGTGTTGGGCGGAAGAAAACTCATCGCTACGCTGCTTGGCTTCTTCGAATCATTCATCTGGCTGATGGCCATCCGCCAGATTTTTGAACACATGGACAACTGGATTTGCTACGTGGCTTATCCGGCAGGTTTCGCAACGGGTATTCTCGTGGGCATGTTGATTGAAGAACAAATTGCCTACGGAAAAGTGATTGTCCGGATCATTACCCGAAAAGACGTTACCGAGCTGGCCGATTACCTGAAGAAGTATGAATACCGATATACCCGTGTACAAACCGAAGGTTTTGAGGGTCCGGAAAACCTGGTGTTTACCGTACTACCACGCGAAAACCTGGAAGAGCTGCTGCAATGGCTGAGGGATAAACTGCCCACTGCTTTTTATACCGTTGAAAAGGTAAACCGCGCTGCCGAAAGCAAAGCGGTAGTACAGGAAACAGCCAGATGGAGTATTGCAGGCTGGCTGAAGGAGCGGAGAGGGGTGTAATCCATATTCATTACTAAGGAATACCTCCGCTGTGCAACACCAGTACAGTACTTCCTTTTTCAAACTTTCCGGATTTTGCTTCATGAACCACCGCGTAGAGAAGTTTGGCCATATACACCAGGTCGAGGCGAATACCATGGCATTGATAAAACTCTTCAGCAAAAATTTTTAATTGTGAGGGTGCTTTAGCAAAGCCTCCCATGTGATAATTAAAGTTGACCTGCCAGTTTGGGTACGGATATGCTAAAAATTTTTCAATTGCACCTTTGAGGTATTCAACTCCTTTCAACACCGGAAAACCAATAATTTGTCTGGCCCCTTTCAGCCCGTTGATTAAACCTGCGATGGTTCCACCTGTTCCCACGGCACAGCACAGGTAATCAAAATCATCGCCCAGGGTAGCTGCAAATTCTCCAATGCCCTTAACAGCCAGTTCATTTGTGCCGCCTTCCGGTATCAGATAAAAATCACCAAAGCGTCTGGATAAACCGGTAATAAATTCCGGTTCGTGCTTATTGCGGTATGCCGTGCGCGAAACATAATGCAACTGCATGCCGCATTCGCGCGCAAAAGTCAGCACCGGGTTCAGCGGCAGGGTTTCTTCTCCGCGAATAATGCCGATGCTTTCAAGGCCCAGTTCCCGTGCTGCAGCCGCTGTGGCATAAATATGATTGGAATAAGCGCCGCCAAAGGTTAACAGCGTTCGATGCCCCTGGCGCTGCGCTTCCTCCAGGTTGTATTTTAGCTTCCACCATTTATTACCGGATACAAATGGATGATTCAGGTCTTCACGCTTTATGAGTACACGCATACCTGCCTCACGAAAAACCGGATCGTTGATTTCCTGAACGGGTGTAGCTTGATAGCTTAGCTGTCGCATGATAAAAATTTGTCAACCGCTGACGGGTCGCTCACTTTGCCGGCTATGGTTGCAATGAAAAGCGGAAATTTACTTCATGCTCAATGAAAAACATAAGCCGGCACGGGGTGCACAACACAACCCCCTGAATCGCTTTCGGCAACAGGCGTTTTTGAAAGAACATCCCGAAGGCGTTGATGAAGACACGGAGTTAAAGCCGCAAACGCAGATATTTTTCGAAAATGCCCGTGCCGTGGTAAACGAAGTAACAAGTCCCGACCTGGGTATAATGCATTCGGTGAATCCGTATCAGGGATGCGAGCACGGTTGTTCGTATTGCTATGCGCGCACCACACACGAATATTACGGCCTGAGTTCGGGGCTTGATTTTGAAAGCAAAATCATGGTGAAGCAGAACGCTCCCGTGTTGCTTGAAAAATTTTTACAGCGTCCGTCCTGGAAGCCAGCACCCATTGCACTGTCGGGCAACACCGATTGTTATCAACCGCTTGAACGCAAATTGCAAATTACACGCCGGCTACTGGAGGTGTTATGGCGTTACCGTAACCCGGTGAGCATCATCACCAAGAACCGGCTCATTGTCCGCGACCTCGACCTGTTGCAAAAAATGGCACAACAAAACCTGGTGCATGTCTATCTTTCCGTCACCACGCTCGATGAAGACCTGCGCAGGGTGATGGAACCGCGCACGGCAACTGTGCGCATGCGGCTGCAAACTATTGCCGAACTTTCCGCTGGCGGTATTCCCGTTGGCGTTATGATGGCACCGGTTATTCCCGGATTAAATGACCACGAAATTTTAAAGGTAGCCGAAGCTGCTTCCGCCAATGGAGCACGAACCATGGGCTACACGGTTGTTCGCCTGAATGGCACCATTGGCGAAGTATTCTCCGCCTGGCTGAAAGAACATTTTCCCGACCGGTATGATAAAGTGTGGAAGCAAATTAAAACGCTTCATGGCGGAGCTGTTTACGATGAGCGCTTCGGAAGAAGACTGACCGGTGAAGGAAAGTGGGCAGAAATAATACGTCAAACGGTGCGCACGGCACAACGAAAATATTTTTCCGGAAAAACCATGCCTGACTATAACTACAGTGCTTTTCGGAAAAATGGTATGCCTACTCTATTTGGTGAACTATAAATCGATAACTACCTGGCCGCGCAGCAAATCATCCCAGGTATCGGATTTTCGGATAAGATGAGGCTCTCCGTTTATCACCAGTACTTCAGCAGGCCGTAATCTTGCATTATAATTTGATGCCATCGAATAGCCATAGGCACCTGCATTGCAAATAGCGAGCACATCTCCTTCGCGCACTTTACTAATCATTCGGTCGGTTCCGAACGTATCAGTTTCGCAAATGTAGCCCACAACGGTATAGTTTTCGGGTTGGTCGGCCGGATTGCTCACATTAACAATATGATGGTATGCGCCATACATCATGGGCCGGATAAGGTGGTTCAACCCTGTGTTTAGACCTACAAAGGTTCGGGACGGGGTCTCCTTTACCACGGTGCAGGTGGCCAGCAGCCAGCCCGCTTCGCTCACCAGAAATTTACCGGGCTCCAGCCACAGTTCAGGCATACGCCTTTTTTTATGACTATAGTCAAGAATCATGTTGCTGAGCTTTGCACCCAGCTCTTCGATATTGAGTGATGCATCCCCTTCTCGATACGGCACTTTAAAACCACTGCCGAAATCCAGGAAAACCACATCCGGAAAATCATCCAGTACTGAAAAGAAAATGTCGGCCATTTTCAGGTACACATCGGCATCCGCAATATCGGAACCGGTGTGAATGTGCAGGCCGTTAATCTGCATGTTATATCGGTGTACAATTTTTTTTATCTCATCCAGTTGAAGTATCGATATACCGAATTTGGAGTCGCTGTGTCCGACCGAAATTTTTTCATTACCGCCGGCTTTGATATGCGGGTTTAGCCGGATGGCACAGGGATATGTACGCCCAAACAGCTTTCCGAATTGCTCCAGAAAGGGCAGGTTATCTACATTTACCTGAACACCCAGTTGCACAGCTGCTGTAGTTTCTTCGAAGGGTGCGCAGTTGGGCGAGAACATGATTTCGTGCGGCAGAAAACCCGCATGCAACGCCAGCTTTACTTCCTGAATAGAAACGGCATCGGCACCGGCTTCATGTTTACGAAGCCACTTCAGCACCGACAGGCTAGGGAGAGCCTTGATGGCATATTTAATCTGATGCGGAATGGTAAATGCCCGGCGCAGCCGGTTGAGCTGACTCACCATTTTGGCACCGTCATACACATACAGCGGAGTACCAAACCGGTTTACCAGTTCTTGCAGTGCCACGCCACCAAAATAAACTGACTTCCCCCTGATTTCCATCGAAAGAAAATGGCCATAAATATAACGGCCATGCGGAAGAGTTCTACTAATTTTCAGCTTTTAAACACAAACTCTGATCTTCGCATTCCGGATTTTACCCGTAACATGAAACTGTTTTATCGCGAATACGGAACCACCGGGCAACCCTTAATTATCCTGCACGGATTGCTGGGTTCATCCGATAATTGGTTACCGCAGGCAAAAATGTTATCTGATGAATACCATGTTTACGTTATTGACCAGCGCAATCACGGCCAATCGCCACACAGCAACGAGTTTACCTATGCCGACCTGGTGAATGATTTGCGGGCTTTTATTAACGAACATCGCCTTGCGCATCCGGTTTTACTGGGGCACTCCATGGGTGGAAAAACAGTCATGCATTATGCACTGCGCTACCCGGAAGAGGTGGAGCGCCTGATTGTCGTTGACATAGCGCCAAAGCCTTACGACGTCAGGCACGATGGTATAGTTAACGCCTTACAATCCATCCCTATCGATGCCATCTCCAGTCGTCAGGAAGCTGATGCGATACTAAGCCGTTATATTTCCGAACAGGCGGTCCGGCAGTTTTTACTCAAAAATCTGATGCGCAAACCGCAAGGCGGCTTTGGCTGGCGCGTTAATCTGCCGGTTATTGCACAAAAGCTGGATGCTATAAGCGCCGGACTGGACATGCAGGGTGTTTACAAGAATCCTGCGCTGTTTATTCGCGGGGCGCACTCCGATTATATATCGGATGAAGACCGGGGCCTGATAAAAAAATACTTCCCGGCTTCCACACTGGTAACCCTGAATACCGGCCATTGGGTACAGGCTGAAAAGCCGGAAGAATTCGTTAATACCGTTCGACAGTTTTTGCATGCCCGGTAAAGTTTATCTCATACCTGCTCCAATAGCCGAGGGAACCGCCCCTGCGGTCATTCCGAAAGGAACGCTGTCGGTTATTGCCTCACTGAGTTATTTTTTAACTGAAGACGTGCGCACGGCACGCCGTTATCTGGCCGGTTTAAAGCTGTTCCCTTCAGTCGAGTTGCTGAAGTTCGAAACCCTGAATAAAGACACTTCGGTTGCTGCATTGGATGAATTGTTTCAACCGGTATTTCAGGGTGTTTCAGTAGGAATTATTTCCGAGTCGGGTTGTCCGGCTATAGCCGATCCAGGGGCCATGGCCGTTGCCTTTGCCCATAACAAAGGTCTTGAGGTTGTACCGCTTACAGGGCCATCATCCATTTTACTTGCACTCATGGCCAGCGGATTAAACGGTCAGTCGTTTTGCTTTCACGGCTATTTGCCCGTTGATAAACAAGCGGCTGTAAGTAAAATCAAGTTGCTGGAGAAAGAATCGGCAAGAAATAACTGCACACAAATATTTATTGAAACTCCTTATCGCAATAACCGGCTTTTTACATTGTTGCTGCAATCGCTATCGCCAAACACCCGTTTGTGCGTAGCAATCGATCTTACCGGTAAAGCGGAAAAAATACGAATGCAAAGCATCGCAGCCTGGAAAAGAGAACGGGTTACATGGCCCAAACTTCCGGCAGTGTTTCTGTTTCAGGCGTGTGTGTTTTTGTTTTCAATTACTCCGCTTCTAACTTTGCCGCCTTACTAAGCCCACAGCAATTCATTATGCCCTATCTGTTTACTTCCGAATCGGTTTCCGAGGGTCATCCGGATAAAATTGCCGATCAGATTTCCGATGCGTTGATTGATTATTTCCTGGCTTACGACCCCAATGCCAAAGTAGCATGCGAAACACTGGTAACCACGGGGCAGGTGGTACTGGCCGGTGAAGTGAAGTCGGAGGCCTATCTCGATGTTCAGGACATTGCCCGTGAGGTAATCCGTAGAATCGGTTACACGCGTAGTGAATACATGTTTGAAGCCAATTCATGCGGCATCTTTTCGGCCATTCACGAGCAATCGCCCGATATTAATCAGGGTGTTGAACGGAAAAAGAAAGAAGACCAGGGCGCGGGCGACCAGGGCATGATGTTTGGGTACGCTACCAACGAAACGGATAATTACATGCCGCTTCCGCTTGAAATCGCACATCTGTTGCTGAAAGAACTGGCGGCCATCCGTAAAGAAGGTAAGCTGATGAAATACCTGCGGCCGGACTCCAAGTCGCAGGTTACCATTGAATACAGCGATGATAACAAACCGCAGCGCATTGATACCATTGTGCTCTCCACCCAGCACGATGAGTTTGCTTCGGACAAAGTGATGCAGCAAAAAATTGAAGACGACATCAAACAGATACTCATTCCGCGAATACGTAAAAAGCTTCCCAAGCGCATTCAATCGTTGTTCACCGATTCAATCAAATATTTTATCAATCCCACAGGCAAATTTGTCATTGGCGGTCCTCACGGAGATACCGGTTTAACGGGCAGAAAAATCATTGTTGATACCTACGGCGGCAAGGGCGCACATGGCGGAGGAGCTTTTTCCGGAAAAGACCCCTCTAAGGTAGATCGCTCGGCTGCTTATGCCACGCGCCACATTGCCAAGAATATGGTAGCTGCAGGTCTGTGCGATGAGGTACTCGTGCAGGTAGCCTATGCCATTGGCGTAGCCAAACCCGTAGGATTTTATGTCAATACCTACGGTACTGCTCATGTAAGCCTGAATGATGGTGAGATTGCAAAGCGTATATCAAAATTGTTTGATATGCGTCCGTACTTTATTGAGCAACGTTTTAATTTGCGCACACCCATTTATTCGGAAACCGCTGCCTACGGGCATATGGGGCGCACGCCCGAAATTGTTGAAAAGGTTTTCAACAAAGGAAAGGCTAATGAAAAGCGCATGATGGTGGAATTGTTCCCTTGGGAAAAACTGGATTACGTAGATAAAATACGAAAAGAGTTTAAGCTGAATTAAAAAAGAAGGCTGTTCAGTTGAACAGCCTTTTTGTTTTGTGTTAAGCGGCAGTCTGCGCACTACACCCTTCCGGACTTTATGCGTGTTTTAAATTTTTTCAACTGACTGCGCAATGCCTCCGTAGCCTGTGCTGTAGCCGCCTCGAAAGTTCGGGCTTTTTCTGTAGCAAACAGTTCGTTGCCAGGCACCTTCAGGCGTATTTCAACCGTTTTATTCTCCACCCCTTCGTTGTTTAGTCGCAAAAACACATCACTGCGCACCATCCTTCCGAAGAACGTTTGCAGCTTATTAATTTTCTTCTGAATGAATTGAATGAGTTTGCGGTCTGCAACAAAATGAATGGATTGAACATTGATTTTCATACGCCTTGCATTTTATGTTAAACATCAATACGCACATGCCGGCAGCACATTCAGATATACGCAAAAGTTTTATTTGGTGTTCACGCTTTTGGATGAGCCTGGTCATAGGCTTTCTTCAGCTTTTCAATGGAGTTGTGTGTGTACACCTGGGTGGCAGCAAGACTGCTGTGCCCTAATAAGTCTTTAACCGCATTAATTTCGGCTCCGTTGTTTAGGAGATGCGTGGCATAGGTGTGCCGCAAAACATGTGGACTGCGCTTATGCGCTGTGGTACTCTGGTCCAGATAGTAACGAACGATGCGATAAATCAGCATCGGGTAACATGGTTCGCCCGTTTCGGTTACCAATAACAAACCGTGCCCGTGCACATCCATGGTTTTGTTGCGTTCAGCTAAATATGCCCGTATTACTGTAACCAGTGATTTGGGAAAAGGTATTACACGTTCCTTATTCCTCTTACCAAGAACTTTAACTGTGCAGCCGTGCAGGTCAACATCCGATTCTTTAACGGTAATCAGTTCTGACAAACGTATGCCGGTGGCGTAAAGCATTTCCATTACAAGGCGATCGCGTAAACCGGAAAAATCATTAGTAAATATTGTGTTGTCGAGCAGTTCCTTCATCTCATTTTCGCGCACAAAAGCCGGCAATCGTTTGGCCGTTTTTAGTATCCTGATTTTCTGCATCGGGTTTTTAGCGATGACTTGTTCACGCAATAAAAATTTATAGAAGGTTCGCAGTGTGGCAATTTTCCGGTTGATGGAAGCAGGCTGAAGTCCGCTTTCCATCAGATGAATAATCCATGCACGGATGGAACCATAATCGGCTAAGGCCGGACTTTCCTGGCCAAAGGTTTCGGCTAAAAAAGTTTGTAGCTGCTGTAAATCGTTTTGATAGGAAGTGAGGGTATGACGACTCACCCGTTTTTCATACTGCAAATAGCGGAAAAAAGACTCCGTCGCGTCAAGCATACCACAGCCAGTAAACGAAGGTAAAAAAAATCCCCTCCGGAGGGGAGGGGATGTGAAATTATTCTCAGTCGGTTTCTTTCTCAGGCATTTTGCTGGGCCTTCAGACGCTCACGGTATGCGGCACGTATAATTTCGTTACGCCTTCTTACCGAAGGTTTCTCATAGGCGGTACGTGCACGGAGTTCCCGAAGGATACCGGTTTTTTCAAATTTCTTTTTAAACCGTTTGAGCGCCTTATCAATCGATTCGTTCTCCTTTATCTGTACAACAATCATGGTTTTAATTTTCGGGCTGCAAATATGCAAAACCGCTTCCGATTCCACAAATTTAACGCAACAACGTTCGGCTGATAACCAGCTTCTGGATTTCGGATGTTCCTTCGCCAATGGTACACAGCTTGGCATCGCGGTAATACTTTTCAGCCGGAAAGTCTTTGGTATAACCGTATCCGCCAAAAATCTGAACACATTCGTTGGCTGCTTCTACGGCTACTTCCGAGGCATACAACTTGGCCATGGCCGATTCGCGCGTTACCGGCATTTTGCGGTTTTTCAGGTCGGCTGCTCGATAAGTGAGGAGGCGGGCCGCCTCAATCTTGGTGGCCATATCGGCCAACTTGAAAGAAATTCCCTGAAACGAGGAAATCGGTTTATTAAACTGATGCCGTTCTTTACTGTATTTCAGGGCTGCCTCGAATGCGCCTTGTGCTATTCCAAGACTTAGTGCGGCAATGGAAATGCGGCCACCATCCAGAATCTTCAGTGCCTGGATAAAACCCTCGCCTTCTTTGCCCAGCACTTGCGATTTATGAACGCGGCAATCGGTGAAAATGAGTTCCGCTGTTTCCGAGGCCCGCATGCCCAGTTTATTTTCCTTTTTACCTGAAGTAAACCCAGGTGTTCCTTTTTCTATGATAAAGGCCGTCATGCCATGCGAATCGCCCACTTCGCCGGTTCGTACAATAACCACCGCTACCTGTCCGGATTTACCGTGGGTAATAAAATTCTTCGTGCCATTGATGATGTAGTAATCCCCGTCTTTTACCGCTACGGTTCGCATATTCCCGGCATCCGATCCGGTGTTGGGCTCGGTTAATCCCCAGGCGCCAATCCATTCTCCGGTGGCCAGTTTCGGCAGGTATCTTTGCTTTTGCTCTTCATTTCCAAATTCAAGGATATGGTTTGTGCACAACGAATTGTGGGCAGCCATGGATAAACCAATGGCTCCATCCACTTTGGCCAATTCCTCAATAGCTGCAACGTATTCAAAATATCCGAAGCCTGCCCCGCCGTATTCCTGAGGAACGAGTACCCCCATTAGACCCAGCTCACCCATTTTTCTGAAGAGGTCTATCGGAAACTCCTGCTTTTCATCCCACTCCATAACATGAGGCCTGATGTGCCGGTCGCAAAAATCGCGCACCATGGATACCACCATGTTTTGGGTTTCACTACTTGTAAATGAAATGCCCGTCTTTTCTTCCACATTCACCATAAGGACATGATTTGGATTGCGAATTTAACAAACACAAACGAATGTTAGTTTGCGAAGGTTTCGGTTTGAAATTAGGATAGTTGAAATGGCTATTTTTGCCGCTCATTTAAGCCTTCATGAAAATAGCTGTAGTTGGAACAGGCTACGTAGGCCTGGTTACGGGCGCCTGCCTTGCAGAAAGCGGAAACACGGTAACCTGCATTGACATCGACCGCGAAAAGATTGAAAAGCTCAGGCAGGGAATCATGCCCATATTTGAGCGCGGCTTGTTGGAAATTGTTCGAAGCAATGTTGCGCATAATCGCCTTTCCTTTACTACCAGTCTTGCAGAAGGCATTAAGGAGGCCCTTATCATACTATTGGCCTTGCCTACTCCTCCAGGCGAAGATGGATCCGCCGATTTGCAGTATGTACTGAAAGTTGCCGATGATATCGGACCGCTGTTAAAACAATACACCGTTATTGTTAACAAAAGCACGGTTCCGGTAGGGACAGCCGAGCTGGTGAGGGCACGCATTGCCGCCAAAGCCCGTGTGGAATTTGATGTGGTTTCCAATCCTGAATTTTTGCGCGAAGGACTGGCCGTTGAAGATTTTTTAAAACCCGAACGGGTTGTTGTTGGAACGCGTTCGGAAAGGGCCCGTAAAATTATGGCTCAGCTCTATGCCCCGTTTACACGTCAGGGCAACCCGATATTATTTATGGATGAACGCTCATCCGAATTAACTAAGTATGCCGCCAACGCCTTCCTTGCAACAAAAATCACGTTCAT
Organism: Cyclobacteriaceae bacterium; assembly: GCA_025055435.1. Taxonomy (GTDB): domain Bacteria; phylum Bacteroidota; class Bacteroidia; order Cytophagales; family Cyclobacteriaceae; genus UBA2336. Next base: position 29,691 of record JANWWN010000002.1, read on the forward strand.
GAATGAAATTGCAACTCTTTGCGAAAAGCTTGGCGCGAACGTGGACCATGTACGTCTGGGAATGGGAACAGACAGCCGAATCGGCAAGCGGTTCTTGTTTGCCGGAATCGGATATGGCGGGAGTTGCTTCCCAAAAGATGTACAAGCGCTGGCCCATACCGCAAGGCAGGCAGGATATACGTTTCGCATCCTCGAAGCCGTGGAAGCTGTTAATCAGCGCCAACGCCTTGAAATCGCCCGAAGGTTGATTGATTTTTTTGGCGGTTCAGTGCTCGGAAAAAAAATCGCCCTATGGGGGCTGGCGTTCAAGCCGCATACCGATGATATCCGCGAAGCACCGGCTCTTTATAATATTAATCTGTTGTTGGAAAAAGGAGCCATCCTGACGGTACACGATCCGGAAGCCATGGAAAACGTAAAAAAATTATATGGCAATCGCATAAATTATACGGATGACCCATACGAAGCCCTTAATGGAGCCGAAGCCCTGCTCATTGCAACCGAATGGCCTGTTTATCGCAACCCCGATTTTTCCGAGATGGCATCGCGCATGAAAAACAAGCTCATTTTTGATGGAAGAAATCTCTTCGAATTGGACCAGATTCGTGAACTTGGGTTCACTTATTTTAGTATTGGCCGGGAAACCGTATTACCTAAATGAAACGAACCATTTTAATTACCGGCGGGGCCGGGTTTATCGGGTCGCATGTTGTGCGGCTTTTCGTAAAAAAATACCCGGATTATCTGATTCTTAACCTGGATAAACTTACCTATGCCGGTAACCTGGAAAACCTGCGCGATATTGAGGACCGGAAAAATTACCGATTCATCAAAGGGGATATCCTGGATACCGAATTACTCCTTCGGATTTTTTCGGAATACCAGGTAAGCGGAGTGATTCACCTTGCTGCCGAATCGCATGTTGACCGCTCCCTGCACAACCCCGATGAATTTGCCGTAACCAACATCATCGGCACCATACGCCTGTTGAAAGCAGCGCTCACAGCGTGGCACAACAACTTCGAAGGCAAACTGTTCTATCACATTTCTACCGATGAAGTGTACGGTTCAGCTGAGGAGGGTTTCTTCACGGAAGAAACCCCGCTGGATCCGCGATCGCCTTATTCGGCTTCAAAAGCCAGCAGCGACCATTTTGTTCGTGCATTCAACAACAGCTATCATATGCCCACCGTTATCAGCCGTTGTTCGAACAATTACGGGCCTTATCAGTTTCCCGAGAAACTTATTCCGTTAGTTATCAACAACATCATTCACCGAAAGCCACTACCTGTTTACGGCAAAGGCGAAAACATTCGCGACTGGCTGCATGTGGAAGACCATGCCAAAGCAATTGATGCAGTATTCCACAAAGCAAAGCCGGGGTCGGTCTATAACATTGGTGGTAACAACGAACTCAAAAACATCGACCTGGTAAAAATGCTGTGCCGTATCATGGACAAAAAGCTCAGCCGGCCGGAAGGCGAATCGGCTAAGCTTATAACTTTTGTAAAAGACCGCCCCGGTCACGACCTCCGTTATGCCATCAACCCTTCCAAAATCATCAGCGAAACCGGATGGCGTCCGGAAATTGAATTCAGCCAGGGACTGGAAAGCACCGTTGACTGGTATTTAACCCATGCCGAATGGCTGGCCCACGTTACTTCGGGCGAATACCTGAAGTATTATGAGAAAATGTATGCAAATCGTTGATTAGCAATATTTTATGAAGGGAATTATTCTGGCAGGCGGCTCCGGAACGCGACTCTATCCGCTAACCCGGGTTATCAGTAAACAGCTCATGCCTCTGTATGATAAACCCATGATTTACTACCCCCTGTCTGTGCTGATGATGGCCGGTATTCGCGAGATACTCATTATCTCAACCCCGCAGGACTTACCGCTTTTTCAGAAACTGCTGGGCGATGGCACCCAGTTGGGTTGTGTTTTCAGCTATGCCGAACAACCACGTCCCGAAGGACTTGCCCAGGCTTTCATTATCGGAGAAAATTTTATCGGTAAAGAAAAGGTGGCGCTTATACTGGGTGATAACGTGTTTTACGGAGCCGGATTGGCTAAAACCCTGCAAAGCTGCACCAATCCTGATGGCGGAATTGTTTTTGCCTACCATGTAAATGACCCTGAACGCTATGGTGTCGTGGAATTTGATGAGAAGATGAAAGCGCTCTCTATCGAAGAAAAGCCCAGGCAGCCTAAGTCGAATTATGCGGTTCCCGGATTATACTTCTACGATAACGAGGTTATTGACATAGCCAAATCCATTAAGCCAAGTGCACGCGGTGAACTGGAGATTACCGATGTAAACAACACCTATCTGAAAAAAGGTAAACTGTCTGTTCAGCTGATGAATCGCGGAACGGCCTGGCTGGATACCGGAACATTCGATTCGCTCATGCAGGCCTCCACATTTATTCAGGTAATCGAACAGCGACAGGGCTTGAAAATCGGATGCATTGAAGAGGTGGCGTACCGAATGGGATATATTAATCGTGAGCAGTTGCTGCAATTGGCCGAACCGCTGGAAAAGAGCGGATACGGTAAATACCTGCAAAGCCTGCTTGCTTATTCATAGTACAGAACTGTAAGCACCGTTGTACCGACTGCATGCAGTTTTTCCCTGCTGATTATGGAAAGGTTATCGCTGCGCGTGTGGTGAAAACTTCCAAATGAACCATCTTGCGGGTCGTAGCTAATGATGTTGATCATTGGAATTTTGGCCAATTCATTTACAAATACATGGTCATCGGTTATGGCACCATCGGTTTTGTTCACAAAAATGTGGCTGAATCCTAACCGTGCAGCAGTTGCCCACACCTTATTTGTAATAGCTGGCGCATATTCCATGGAATAACCTTCCTTCAGGAAAACCGACTGTTCACCGCCCACCATATCCAGCAAAATGCCATAGTATGCGCTGTATCCGGGTTTATGTTTATTTCTTGCCCAGTGCTGTGAACCCAGACACCACCACGATAGCAGGTTTTTCGGTAGCGGAAAATCTTTGCCCGGACCGTATAATCTTTCAGCCGTTTGCTGGTCGAACCCCCAATCCTCTCCGTCAAACAAAATAATATCCACACCCACGTTTGGCGGGGCCGGACCTGCCGCCAGATTGCGCGCAATTTCCAGTAACACGCCAACACCGCTGCCTCCATCGTTCGCCCCGTCAAAATATGCACGTGGCTTTTCGGAGTCCTTATCGGCAAAAGGACGGGTATCCCAATGTGCGGCCAGTAAAATTCTTTTTGGTCTTTCCGGATAAAAAGAAGCCACAATATTTTTTAAATGAAGCCGCTGGTTATCATAGGTGGTAGCGTTAAACGACTGAACCGCAACCTCGGCTCCAAACCTTTTAAATTGTTTCTCGAAATATTCGGCCGCCTTGCGATGCGCCTCAGTGTTCGGAACCCGCGGTCCAAAAGAAACCTGCTTTTCGATAAAAAAATATGCCGAATCGGCATTAAAGACAGGCATGGCCACTGGTTCCGGTGGCCTTTCTTTGAGTAATTCCTCCTTCTTTTTCCGGTCGGAGCAGGAAAAAATCAGAATCGCGGTAATAACAAAGATGAATCGAATATACATGGAGGTAGCTTAAAAGCTGAAAATTACACAGAAGTTGCGGCCTTCCGGCAAGCCCGTTGCAGGACTGATAAAAATCCGCTACTTTTGCAACGATTTGTAAAGATTCCGAAAGGGGACGGTTAGTCCCCTTTTTGTTTTATTCGTTATGGATGTAGCACAGCGCATACGTCAACTGGCCGAGGAGCAGCTTACCAATCCCGCGCATTTCGTGGTGGATGTGGTGCTTTCGCTGCGAAGAACGCCAAAGAAAATTACCGTCATTTTAGATGGTGATGACGGTATTAGTGTAGAAGACTGCGCCGAGCTAAACCGAACCTTATCGGTTGCCCTGGATAAAGAAGATGTATTTGAAGATTCTTATCTGTTGGAGGTAACATCACCCGGTCTTGACCAGCCTTTGCGTTTGTTGCGTCAATACCGCAAAAACATCGGGCGAAAGGTACGGGTAAAAGGAACTTCCTTTACTGCCGAAGGGGTCCTGAAAGCAGTTACCGATCAGGGTATTGTGCTTCAGGCCGTAAAAAGCAAAAAAGAAACGGCCGATCGGGAAATACCCTTCACCGAAATAGAAAAAACTATTGTATTGGTATCATTTAACTAACGGTTATGTCAACGCTCAGCCACGCAACCCTTATCGAATCGTTTGCCGATTTCGCCAAGCAGAAAAATATCGACCGGCCTACGATGATTCGTATTCTGGAAGACGTTTTGCGCAACATGATTCGCAAAAAATACGGCACCGACAGCAACTTTGATATTATCATTAACGCCGATAAAGGCGACCTGGAGATCTGGCGCTTCCGCGAGATTGTGGACGATGACTCGGAAGACATCTGGGACCACGACAAGATTGCTTTATCGGAAGCCCGAAAGATTGAACCTGACTTTGAAGTGGGCGAGCAGGTAGCCGAGCAAATTTATCTGGAAGACTTCGGCCGGAGAGCCGTAACCATGGCCCGGCAAACCCTGATTCAAAAGGTTAAAGACCTGGAAAAAGACATTCTCTTTCAGAAATACAAAGACCTGGTGGGCGAAATCATTACAGGCGAAGTTTATCAGGTGCTTAATAAAGAGGTTTTGCTCATCGATGCCGAAGGCAACGAAATCTCCATTCCGCGCAGCGAACAGATTCCGAAAGACCGCTACCGCAAAGGCGAAAATGTGCGTGCCATCGTACACAAAGTGGAGATGGTTAACGGCAATCCGAAGATTATACTTTCGCGTACATCACCGGTATTTTTGGAACGATTGTTCGAACAGGAAGTACCCGAAGTATATGACGGCCTCATCACCATTAAAAAAGTGGTTCGCGAGCCAGGCGAGCGCGCCAAGGTAGCCGTTGAATCGTATGACGACCGCATTGACCCGGTTGGCGCATGTGTGGGCATGAAGGGTTCGCGCATTCATGCCATTGTACGGGAACTGCAGAACGAAAACATCGATGTAATTAACTATACCGAAAACCTGGAGCTGTATGTGCAGCGCGCATTAAGCCCGGCAAAAATTTCTTCTTTAAAAATCGATAAAGACAATAAGCGCATAGCTGTTTACCTCAAACCCGACCAGGTGAGCCTGGCCATAGGAAAAGGAGGCCTGAATATCCGGCTGGCCAGCCGGTTACTGGGCTACGAAATAGATGTGTTCCGCGAAATTGAGGGTGGTCAGGTTGAAGAAGATGTGGATCTGGATGAATTTGCCGATGAAATAGAAGGCTGGATTATTGACGAACTGAAGCGCATTGGCCTGGATACCGCTAAAAGTGTGTTGAACCTGGGCCGCGAGGAGCTTATTCGCAGAACCGATTTAGAAGAGGAAACGGTTGACGAGGTACTGAACATTTTGCAAAAGGAATTTGAGTAACGGTAAAATAACCCGGAGATAAACCGGGTTCATTTTTTAATCGCATAAAAAAGGAACAATTTTGGGGCATGGCAGAAGATAAAATGATAAGGCTGAGCATGGCCGCCCGGAAACTCAACGTCGGCGTACACACGGTGGTGGAGTTTCTGGCTAAAAAGGGTTTTACCATCGAGGAAAACCCAAACACCAAGCTTACGCCTGAACAGTTTGCCTTGCTTTCGAAAGAATTTGCCGCATCGGCCTCCGAAAAACAAGAGGCTTCTGGTCTTACCATCGGCATTAAGCATGCCGAAAACATTACCATCGAAACCGAAAAAGAGGCCGCCCGGAAGAGAAAGGAAGAGGAAGAGCAGATTTTAATTAAAAATCTCGTTTCAAAAGACCTGAAGCCGAAAGATGAAGTTAAGCCTCAGAAAGTGGAGCGCGAAGCTCCCAAACTGGAAGGCCCTAAGGTTATAGGAAAAATTGAGCTGGAAGAAAAGAAAAAACCCGAACCACCTCCTGCACCACAGCCGCCTCCGGTAGAAGAGAAAGCCGAACCAGTCAAAACGGTTGAAGTACAAGAAAAAAAGGTTATTAAAGCTCAAGCCGAGCAGTTGCGCGGATTAAAAGTAGTTGACCGTATTGAGCTGCCTCAGGAGAAAAAAGAAAAAGAAACCGAAGAGCGGAAGGGCAAGCGTCCGCGGAAGCGCATCGCGCCCGGTGAAGGAGCCAAGACCATTAGTAAAACCCAGACACAACGTACCGGCCGCGAAGAACCCTCCGATCGGGAAATTCAGGAACAAATAAAAAAGACCCTGGCTGACCTCACATCGGGTTCGCGCAAGCCTTCCCGTGCCAAGTACCGCAAAGAAAAAAGACAAAGCGCTTCCGAAGCATTGGAAGAACAAACCCGTCAGGAACAGGAAGCCTCTAAAACACTGCGCGTAACCGAGTTTATTTCGGCTAATGACCTGGCTGCCCTCATGAACGTATCGGTGAATGATGTGATCTCCACATGCCTGAACCTGGGCATGTTCGTATCCATCAATCAGCGCCTCGATGCCGAAGCCATCACCATCATAGCCGATGAATTCGGATACGATGTTCAGTTCATCACAGCCGAAGAAGAAACCGAAGCCATAAAAGAAGAACCCGACAGGGAAGAGGACCTGCAACCACGCCCGCCTATTGTAACCATCATGGGTCACGTGGACCATGGTAAAACATCCCTGCTCGACTACATCCGTCAAACCAAAGTTACCGCACTTGAAGCCGGAGGTATAACCCAACACATCGGCGCTTATTCCGTTACTACCAAAAACGGTCAGAAAATTGCCTTCTTGGATACACCCGGCCACGAAGCCTTCACCGCCATGCGGGCACGGGGTGCACGCATTACCGACATCGCTATCATTGTGGTAGCTGCCGATGATGACGTGATGCCGCAAACCAAAGAAGCCATCAACCATGCGCAGATAGCCGGCGTGCCCATTGTTATCGCTATCAATAAAATAGATAAGCCTACCGCCAATCCGGATAAAATCCGTGAGTCGCTGGCCAAGATTAACATCCTGGTAGAGGAATGGGGCGGTAAGTATCAGAGTCAGGAAATATCTGCTAAAACCGGAAAAGGTGTTGATGAATTATTGGAAAAGGTGCTGATTGAGGCCGAGCTGCTGAACCTTCGTGCTAACCCGAATAAGCCGGCATCGGGAACGGTCATCGAGGCCTCACTGGATAAAGGACGCGGTTATGTAGCTACCGTAATGGTGCAAAACGGAACGTTGCGCATTGGCGATGTGATGCTGGCCGGTGCGCATTATGGAAGGGTAAAAGCCATGTTTGATAGCACTGGAGCCCGGGTAAAAGAAGCGGGCCCTTCCACCCCGGTTCAGGTACTTGGCCTGGACGGCGCACCACAGGCCGGTGAACGCTTCCAGATTATGGAATCCGACCGCGAAGCCCGCGAACTGGCAACCAAACGTTCGCAGTTGTTGCGCGAGCAAAGCCTGCGCACCCGCAAGCACATTACGTTGGATGAAATCGGACGCCGGTTAGCTATCGGCAACTTCAAACAACTCAACATCATTGTAAAGGGCGATGTAGATGGTTCGGTGGAGGCCTTATCCGATGCCTTGCTTAAACTTTCTACCAAAGAAATTCAGGTGGCTATCATTCATCGCGGTGTTGGGCAGATTTCCGAATCAGATGTGTTGCTGGCTTCCGCTTCGGATGCCATTATTGTTGGTTTCCAGGTTCGTCCATCCGCCTCGGCACGAAAGCTGGCTGAAAGCGAACAAATTGAAATCCGTCTCTACTCAATCATCTATGACGCCATTAATGATGTGAAGGCTGCTATGGAAGGCATGCTGGCGCCCGAGCATGAAGAAGTCATTGTTGGTAATGCAGAAGTGCGCAACATTTTCAAAATATCCAAGGTGGGTACCGTTGCAGGCTGCATGGTAACAGATGGGTATGTTAAACGCACTAACCCGATTCGCTTAATCCGCGATGGTATTGTAGTGTATTCCGGCAAACTGGCATCGCTGAAACGGATGAAGGACGATGTGGGCGAGGTTAAAGCCGGTTATGAATGCGGTATGTCGATTGAGAACTTCAACGATATCAAAGAGGGTGATGTGATTGAGAGTTATGAGTTGCGGGAGGTGAAAAGAACCTTGTAAGACAATAATCCACAGCCGGAACCAGCCGGCTGTTTTCATTTAGCGGCTTTCTCTTTCATTAACTCAGTTTCATCTTTTATTTACCAAAATCTACTACTGGTAAAATGAAGGCATTCCACAAAGGATGGTCTTTTCAAATTGCTACAAATCCAAAATGCCATTCGTTATGCCAAACATGAAAAAACAACATCTGGTGCTGAATTTATTGACTTTTGCACTGGGACTCCTGATGATGTTCGCCATCATTTCCTGCGGTGAAGACGAGGAACCCCCTATTGTTATCAACGTAAGCGATTTTACTGTAACCATTCCGGAAAATCCTACGGCCGGACAAAACCTGGGAACCATCTCGGCTACAACCAACCGCGGAACTCTGACATTTGCAATGGCTTCATCTGCCACGTTTGACGGTGCCTTTGCTGTAAATCCTGCAACCGGCGCATTAACCGTTGCTAATCCGGCGTATTTCGATTTCGAAATTAACCCGGTTGTTACCGGTTCCGTTGTGGTAAGCAATGGTCCGGTTAGTGAAACTGTGTCTGTAACCGTTAACCTTACCGATGTGAATGAGATTACCGTATCCGTCAGCGATTTTTCATTAACCATGCCCGAAAATCCCGCTGATGGTGCAGTTTTGGGAACCATTACCGCTACCACCAATGTGGGGTCGGTCAGTTTCTCATTATCCAATCAAACTCCTGCCGGCGCTCTCGCCATTCATCCTACTTCGGGACTGTTAACTGTTAACGACAGAAGAAAATTTAACTACGAACTATATCGCACCATAACAGCTACTGTAACCGCTACCAACAGCGGAGTTTCGGCTATGGGTAGTATTACCATCACCTTAACGGATGTTGCAGAAACCGTTCAACAGCGCCTGGATGACGGAGAAACTCCCAAGCAGATTTATGATTCGAACAACAACTTGTTATTGGATTTGTATGGTAAAAATTACGGAGGCGGTTTTATCGTTATATTCAACCCGGCAACCGGCAACGGATTTGTTCTTTCCGATGAAATTCCCGGAGGAGCGGTTAATTATATAACTGCGCAGTCTCGGGCCAATTCCTATAATGGAGGCGGATTTACCAACTGGCGCATCCCTGTTCAAAGTGATATAGATGCTATTAATGCCCTTCTTAACGCGAACAGTGGTTTGTTACCTACAACAAACCAGACATGGGCCGGCGGTACCTGCTGTGGTGGAGGAGGGGGTTTGAATTATTATATTGCTACAAGCGGAGTTGGATATGGTTATTCACCTACTAATTCACTGTTGCCAGTCAGGGCAATCAGACCGTTTTAAAGCAAAAAACATTTTAGCTGCCTTCTGTTGAGAAGGCAGCTTTTTTATTAATTACAAATTATTCATGCGCCCGTTGTTGCTGGTATTGCTTTTCAGATTGGCCGCCGTTAACGGACAGGCGCCCGCTTGTGTTACCATTACTCGCCAACTCGGTCTGCCTTCCAACACCGTTTACGATATTTTTCAGGATAGCCAGGGCTTCCTATGGGTTGCCACGGAAAACGGCCTGGCGCGTTTTAACGGGGCGCATTTCAGCAGGATTCTAAATTCACGGGTGCGTTCACTTGCAGTAAGCGGAATATTGGAAGATTCCGGAAAACGCATTTGGGTGCACAATTTTTTTGGTGAAATCCTCTACGTTGAAAACGACTCACTCAAACGACTTGAAGGCTGGGAAGGACGTTATGAAAATGGATTTCCAACCATTTCCTATTCAGCAAACCGGTTTTGGATCAGCACCTCACATCAGCTGTTTCAGTACAATCATGCAAACGGCAAATGGATTAACCTGGATTCGGCAGGGCAACACGATAAAATGTACAGCCATCATTTCGCCACGCGGCAGGGTGAATTGTGGATGACTTATAGCGTTGCATCGGGTATTGTAGTAGCCAACGAAACCGGACAAAATAAGTTTTTTCCTTCATCGCAATACGGTATGCTTCCAAACATGCAGCTCCTGTTTGAGTGGCAAAACCGGGTTTGGCTGTTCGACCGACATCAACAAAAGATTTATGACCTGCGCACCGGACAGGAAGCCAACATGTACTTTGCCGGTGTGTTAAAAAATGGAGTGGTTCGCGATATAAAAAATGCAGGTGATTCGCTGCTGGCATTTATGCGGGCCGATGGCGTATCGCTGTTAAATCGAAAAGGTGAGCTCGCTCATCTGCTGAATGGGAAAAATATAAGCAGCATTGCAACCGATTCAGAAGGGGGTTTTTGGGCAGGAACCCTGAATGATGGTTTGTACTACTTTCCTTCACTGAATTCGATATCCTTCAGCCGTGCAGATGGTTATCTGTATCGCAAAATTTTTTACGACTCGCTTTCGCATCGTCTTTTTGCTGGCAATTTTCAGGGTGGCGTAGATGTGTTCCTTAATAATGGAAAGTTGGAAACCCAAATCCGAACGCCCGGTTGGCGCGAAGTACAAAGCATATGGGTGGATTATGCAGAGAAAAGGTTGTTGGTATTTACCGATAAGCTATATGTTTTTAGTTTGCCCGGTTACTCCCTGGAACATGTTATTGCTGTACCGGCTGTAAAAAAAATTGACAATGTTGGAGACAGTTACGTATTGGCCACGAGTGGCGGGTTGTTGTTTGTGAACAAAAAAACGCTTGATAAAAAAACCCTGCTTGGCGTACAGCGTATTTCAACACTGACCTATGATGATCGCAACCATGAATTGTGGGTAGGTACACAAAAGGGAGTGGTGATTATTGACAGCCGGACCGAAAAACAAACGCCATGGTATGCCTTCGATACGCTTAGCGTGGGCTTGTCAGCCGCATTATATTATCCTCCGTTTGTGATATTAGGGACCCAAAACAATGGTATCTATTTAGTTAAAGACAAGCAGGTAATCCGGCATATTCATACTCCCGACGGGCTTCCTACACAACACATTACTTCACTTGCTGCAGTAAATAACTTGTTATTTGCCGGTACCGACCAGGGCGTGATGATTCTGAACATTACTTCAGGTAAGCATTGGTTCATCAATGAAACAAAAGGACTTGTTTCGCCTGAGGTATATGATCTGACCTGGATGAATAACCGGCTTTGGATAGCCGGAACAGGCGGATTACAAAACTTCCGTCACACGGTTAATCAGCAGGTCCCGAAAATTTTCATTCGGCGCATCTGGTCGACCGACCATACTCCTGTCAAATCATCCGATGGAATTACCTTTCCGCCAGGCACACAACGGCTGAATTTTGAGTTTGATGTAGCCAATAATTTAAAAAGCCGGGGTAAAACGCGGATATTCTATCGCATTCGCGAGCTGGAAAAAAACCGATGGAACGAAACCAATCTGTTTTCACCCACTGCCAATTACCTGGTTTTACCTCCCGGAAAATTTACCCTTGAAGTTTACGCAACGAATGAAGATGGCGTTCCATCGCAACCGCAACTGCTTTACTTCACCATACAATCGCCTTTTTGGAAAAAAGGCTGGTTTCTTTTTTCATTGGCCATTATCACGCTGGTGGTAATAACCGCAGGTATCTATTACCGGTTTCGTCAAATTAACCTGCGCAACCGAAAGCGATTGATGGAAGAAAGGCGCGAACAGGAACTTCGTATTGCACAGCTCACCTCCCTGCGGGCTCAAATGAATCCGCACTTCATATTTAATACGCTGGCCTCCATCCAGGGCAAAATCTTAAGCGGATTACAGCAACATGCTGTTAACAGCATAGAAGGCTTTTCTGCCTTATTGCGTAAGGTACTCGATCTCTCTTCGCGCGAACTGATTTTACTATCCGACGAAATTGATTTCCTTGAAAAATACCTGGCCATTGAACAGGAGCGGTTTGGTGGCTCCTTGCAATACCGGATTGATGTGGATGAAGTACTGCAGCAGGAACTGGTAAGAATTCCGTCCTTGCTTACACAACCTTTTGTTGAAAACGCTCTTCGGCATGGGCTTATGCACAAACAGGGTGAACGGAAACTTTTCATTCGTTTTATGTTGCGTAACCATGAACTGGTCATTGAAATAGAAGATAACGGGGTAGGCCGTGCTGTTGCCCTTGAAATCAACCGGTCACGTGCTGTAACGCACCGGTCATTTGCACTTGACGCTTACCGCAGACGTATCGATCTTTTGAATGCTTCGCGAAAGCAAAAGATCGAGTTGAAAATAACTGATTGCACCAACGAATATGGTTTGCCATCCGGCACAATGGTTCGAATAACACTTCCCTTAGGCTATGAACTCAACTGAATTATCCGATATTAAAGCTTTGATTGTTGATGATGAGGCTTCTGTACGAAAAGGTCTTCACGAAATGCTGCAGAAAAATTTCTCATGGATAATTACTGCGGGCGAAGCATCAAATATACCCGAAGCGGTACGATTGATCCATCAGCACAGGCCGGACCTTGTTTTTCTGGATATTGAAATGCCGGGTTACAGCGGTCTGCAGTTACTTGAATTTTTCGACCAAAAGGAAATTACTTTCGATATCATTTTTGTAACGGCATATAATGACTATGCCATTCAGGCATTTAAAGTGTCGGCTTTTGATTATTTGCTCAAGCCCGTAAGTCTGCATGATTTAAACCAAACCCTAAACCGGTATCGGACCAGTTTCCAAAAGCAAAAAATTTCCGACCGGATGGAGTTGCTCAAAAAATCCATTCTAAATGCGGAAAAGCCAACCCGACTTGCGGTGAGCTCGGTTTCGGGTATTGATTTTATTGATTTAGAACAGATTGTTTTCTTTGAAGCCTCCGGCTCGTACACCCGCATCGTACTTTCCAGCGGTGATTGTGTGATTGCCAGTAAGCCACTGGGCGAATTTGAACAGGTACTTGAACATCACACGATCTTTTTCCGGGCACATCGCTCCTATCTGATTAATCTGAACCAGGTTCAGAAGTTTAGTACCAAGGAAGGTGAATTTATTTTAATGAAAAACCAAACGGAGATTCCTTTGTCGCGATACCGCAAAAGCGAATTCGATGAGCTGATGCTGAAGCTCAGAATTTAACCTAATTGATATGAACCAAAGAAAACGGGCCGGCTTTAACCGGCCCGGCCTTTAATCGAAACTTCACTTAAAACTTTACTTCAGGAGCACGCTCAGCACCCTGAGCCGCTTCGAAGTATCCTTTACGCTCAAATCCTGCTATGCGGGCTACAATAACACCCGGAAAACGACGGATGGCCGCATTGTATGCATTGGCCTTTTCGTTGAATCGCTGCCGCTCAACGGCTATGCGGTTTTCAGTTCCCTCCAGCTGCGCCTGCAGGTCAAGAAAATTCTGATTGGCTTTTAAATCAGGGTAACGTTCAATAACCACCAATAAGCGGGATAGCGCATTGCTCAGCCCATCCTGTGCCTGTTGAAACTGGGCGATTTTATCAGGCGTAAGATTGGTTGGATCAATTTTAACCGATGTAGCGTTGGACCGTGCCTCGATTACGCGGGTAAGGGTTTCCTGCTCGAAGTCGGCATACCCTTTAACCGTGTTCACCAGGTTGGGTATAAGGTCCATTCTGCGCTGGTACTGACTTTCCACGTTGGCCCATTGGCTGTTCACGGCTTCCTCCATGTTAACCAGGTTGTTGTAAGAGCTGAAAATCCACAACAGCAACACAACAACGATGCCTATGCCTATCCATTTTTTCATATATGAAAGATTTGGGTTTCCTTATCGATAAAACAGTTAAAAGTAAAACTTTTTCATCTTATGCCGTTCCTTCGGCCATTTTTTCGGCCGTATCGGCTATGCGCAGTTGTTCAATAAATTCATCCAGTTCACCATCGAGGATGGCCGGGAGGTTGTACACCGTAAAGCCGATGCGGTGGTCCGTTACCCGGCTTTGGGGAAAATTATACGTCCGGATTTTTTCCGACCGGTCGCCACTACGCACCAGCGATCTGCGCGTAGCGCCCATCTGGTTCTGTTGTTTTTCCATCTCCATTTCGTACAGCTTGGCCTTGAGCATTTGCATGGCACGTTCGCGGTTGCCGTGCTGGCTTCGCTCCACCTGACAGGTGATGACGATGCCTGTGGGTTTATGAGTAAGCTGTACTTTGGTTTCTACTTTGTTTACATTCTGACCGCCGGCACCGCTTGAACGGGCTGTTTGGATTTCAATATCGGCCGGGTTGATTTCAATCTGAACGTCTTCCACCTCCGGCAAAACAATTACCGAGGCGGCCGAAGTATGCACACGACCCTGCTGCTCGGTTGCCGGTACGCGTTGAACACGGTGTACGCCTGATTCGAATTTCAGTAAGCCATAGGCATTATCACCGCTTACACTGCTGATGATTTCCTTGTAGCCACCAGCAGTTCCTTCCGTGTAATCAACCACTTCCAGCCGAAGACCCTTGCGGTCGCAAAAGCGCTGGTACATGCGGAACAAATCACCGGCAAACAAAGCTGCTTCATCGCCACCCGTGCCTGCCCGAATTTCGAGGATGCAGTTCTTATCATCATTCGGGTCTTTAGGGATGAGGAGTTCCTTTAGATTTTTTTCGAGCTGTTCCAGCCGGGGTTCCAGGTCGTCTAATTCCATTTTTGCCAGTTCGCGCAGTTCCGGGTCCTTTTCTTTATGCAGAACTTCGCGTGCATGTTGTTCCTGGGTGCGCAGGTTTTGCCATTCGCGGTAGGGTACTACTATCTTTTCGAGGCTTCTATATTCCTTGCTGAGTTGTGAAAATTTTTTCGGGTCGCTGATGATGTCGGGTTGCACGAGTAACTGCCCTACCTCTTCAAAACGCTGCCGGATTTCTTCCAGTTTTTCGGTCATGGCGTGTTATGAACGCGCAAAGGTAGCAATTCCTAAGGACCTGAATTTGAGTTGGTCAGAAGCTGGCCGGTAACGCAGAGCGCGTTCGCAAGCTAAATGATCTTGCCTTAAATCATCACTTATATCGCTTGCCCTTCTTTATAACAATATCTACCCGCTGTAATAATGCGATATGGCGCAATACATCGCCCTTCACTGCTATAATGTCGGCATATTTACCTTCGGCTACGGTTCCGTAATCTTTTTCCACACCCATGGCCACTGCCGGCCAGTAGGTGGCTGCGCGAATGGCATACATGGGGTCGAACCCGAATTTATTCACCCAAACATCCAGTTCGTGCCAAGTGCTTTGGCTGTGAAATTTCATCGGTATGCCGCTGTCGGTACCGATTAGCAAAACTGCGCCCGATTCCTTCAGCTGTTTTACTTTGGTTTCCAGCGTGGGTTTTCGCAACGGGTTTAAACCAAAATACGATAAGCGCGAAGGATATTGAATGGACTTTTTGATGTCGGCAATGATGGAATCGGGCAGACCAAGATGCCAGGAGTCGTTGTCGAGTTCTTCGGGGTTATCGCGAATATATTCATAGTTGTACAGTCCCTCTACGGTAGGAGTCCAATACAAAGGACCGATATTCATTTTTGCCGTGCGTTCGCGAATCATTTGTATGATATCGGGCGGATATTCGGGTGAAGCCGAAAGTCCGGTGTGTTCAAAACAATCTACTCCGGCTTTTAAACCCCTGCGTATTTCCTCGGGGCGGTGAGCATGCGCTACCACCCGCAGCCCGTTTTTATGGGCCTCATCCACCACCGCCATATACTCGGCTTCGGTCATTTCGTCCTGGTCGATGAGTTTGATTACGTTTACACCGGCTTTCGCCAGTTGTTGTACTTTTGCCCGTGCATCTTTTTCACCGTTCACACCCCAGCGAAAAGCTTCCGTGCCGGGATAAGGTTTTTTCTGAATAAACGGACCGCTCATATACATGGTGGGGCCCGGTATTTCGCCACGGTTGATGCGGTCGCGTACTTTAATGCTCGCTTCGAGCGGTGCACCCAGATCGCGCGCACTGGTAATGCCGGCCAGCAGCAGCTGATGCGCCGATGCCGGCATTATTACTTTTTCCAGTAATGGCAGGTAGGTTTTATCCCAATGAGCATAGTCACTATGCCCGTTGATCATCAGGTGAACATGCATGTCCCACAGGCCGGGCAGCACACTCATGCCTTCAGTAGAAATGATTTCGGCATTCTTCGGAATTTCAATACCTCCGACCTGGCCAATGGCTTTGATGCGCTCCCCTTCTATGATAATCACCGAGTTTTGCAGAGGCTTTCCCCCATGCCCGTCAATTAAGGTACCCCCGACCAGTGCTTTGATTTGTGCCTGTGCTGATGTTGCAGCGACCAGGCTAATTAATAAAATCCATTTGCGAGTCATTTGGGCAAGTAACAGAACGATAGCCTATGACACAAGACCGTGTACATGACCGGTTGTTGCGACCTATGAAGTCGCCAGATACCGTGGATAAGCTATTGAAACAGCTTGGGTTAACTTTCCGCTTTTCTTAGCTTCGTGCATGATGAACCTGAAATATTCGCTTTCGCTTGGTCGCTTTGCCGGAATCCGTGTTTTTGTACACTGGACATTTCTTATTTTAATCGGATGGATTGTCTTCATTAACCTGAAGCAGGGGCTGGGGCCGGTTGATATTTTCTGGAGTGTTTTGTTCGTATTATCCATTTTCGCCTGCGTGACGGCTCATGAGCTGGGTCATGCTCTGGCAGCACGCAGATACAATATCAAAACACATAATATCACGTTGTTGCCTATTGGCGGCGTGGCCCAGCTGGAATCTATTCCGGAAAAGCCGAAAGAAGAGTTGGTTGTGGCTTTGGCCGGTCCTTTGGTGAATATCATCATTGCTGGAGCGCTTTACCCGTTTGTTAAGCTAACCGCGCCAGAGGTAGAACAGTTAAACATTACCCACCTGAATCATTTTAATTTTTTGCCCTCGCTCATGGCGGTTAATATTTGGCTTGCCTTGTTTAATCTTATTCCAGCATTTCCAATGGATGGTGGGCGGGTGCTGCGGGCTCTGCTTTCTTTGCAAATGGAGCGTGCACGGGCTACGCGAATAGCCGCTTCTGTTGGGCAATTATTAGCATTAGGCTTTATTTTCTTTGGATTTTTTTTTAATCCCTTTCTGATCTTCATAGGGCTTTTCATCTATCTGGGAGCCCAGGGCGAAGCTTCGGTTGCCACAGCACAGTCTTTGTTATCCGGTTATGTTGTGGCTGATGCCCTTTTGCGCGAAATACCTGTGCTGGAGGCAGGCGATACTATTGAGCATGCTTCCGATCGATTACTGGCTACACAAAACCGAAATTTTCTGGTGATGAAAAATGGTGAACCAGCAGGTACGTTAAGCCGCGATGAAATAATCCGTGCGTTGCGAGAAGGAAAGGGTAGTGCACCGGTTGAGGAAGCTATGGATGCACAATTTATCCGCCTTGACCTGAATGAGCCCCTGGAACAGGCCTGGCTTAAACTGCACCGCGCCCAAAAGTCGGTGGCTCCGGTGTTTCAGCAGGGTCGGCTTGTTGGACTACTGGATACCGAAAACATTTCTGAGTTTTTGATGATCCGTGATGTAAA